>CAJMEU010000061.1 GCA_905212515.1 uncultured Oscillospiraceae bacterium
GGCGCTTCTTTTGCGTTTGCTTGTTTATTGGATGCCGTAATTTGCTTTGATGCGGGCGAACTCCGCGCTGTCGGCAAAGCCGTAGAACACTTCTTCGCGGCTGTGGCCGTCTTGCAGGTAGTTGGTCCAGAAAGCTACGCCGGTAGCTTCGCCCTCCCGGTCCATGAACAGGTTGTAGAGGGTTTTCACAAAGGCCTCATCCGAAAGGTTCTTGTTGTTCATCTCTTTGCTGAACACAAAGCCATAGGTGCACGTGGCTGCGTCCACCGTGCCGTCCTGTAGCCAGCGCACCCAATCGGCGTGGCCCGCCTTATCCGGGTCGCGGGAGAGGGCCACGCGGTAGCAGCGGGTGACGAAGCCTGCCAGCCCCTCGGTGGGCCAGGGGTCAACGGGCTGCGGCGGCGTAGGCTCGTCGGGGGTTTTGACGGTCACTGCGCAAACCGCCTCGTGGCCATACCAGCTTTTAGCGGTGACGGTTGCCGTGCCGTCGGCCATGGCTGTTACAATGCCGCTGTCGCTGACCGTGGCGACTGCCTCATCCGAGGACGTCCAGAAAATGTACTTGTAGGTGGCATCGGCCGGTGTCAACGTCGCTTTCAGCTTGGCCGTCTGCCCCGGTTCCAGGGACAATTCGGTTTTGTCCAGGGCGACGGCCGTGTCGGGCGTGGCCGGTGCGGTCAGCCTGGGGATGGCCTCCGTGGTCGTCTCGCCATGATAGATACAGGTCCCCGTGCGCACACCCTCTTCTTCCGCCGTGGGTTCTTGGGTGACCTCCCAGACATAGACGTGCTCGTTCTCCGTGACTTGCCCGTCCCGGATGGCGCCAAGGGCCTGCTGCAAAGCTTCTGTGGTCAGCCCGTGGGCCCCCTGGACGCTGCCGGCTGCATCGGCGTCCAGTGCAGGGTTTTTCTGCTGGTCAAATCCGCTGCCGGACAGCGCCGCGCCGCCTTCATCAACAGTTCCCGCAAAGCCGCCCACAGGCTGGTTTACAGTGCTGACCACCGCGCCCAGGGCATAGCAGTTGGTCACTTTATTTTCGTCCCCATTGCTGGCCAACTGCCCTGCAAATCCGCCGGTATAGGGGGTATCATAGTCCAAATAGCTGGTCACATCGCCTTGGGCCACACAGCCGGTCAGCTGGCTGCCGCTTTCCACATAGCCGACAAAACCGCCCGCGCGCCAATCGTAGGCTTCCACGTTCCCGGTGCTGGTACAGTTGGTGATCTGCACATGATCCCATGCCTCGCCCGCAAAGCCGCCGACTGCCCACTCACCGGTCACTTTGGCGTTTGTGGCACAGTTTTGGACAACCACATTCTGTGTCCCCGTACTGCCAAAGAAGCCGCCCACACGGCCGCTGCCGTATACCTCTGTTTTGTCTCCGGCCACGCGGACATTGTCAACGGTCCCCGCATAAGCGCCGCCCGCGACCGCGCCGATATGATTGGAAATAGAGTCCGGGCCCCAGACATCCACATTGTTCAGGGTGCAGTTTTCCACAGAGACCTGATAATTGCTGCCACCGCCGCCCGAGATCTCGCCCGCCAAAGCCCCGCACATATATTTGCCGCGGATGGCGGCCCCATCGATGGTCAGGTTCTTTATTTCCGTCAGGACGGGAAGCAAATCGCCGCCCTGGGCCGACGCGGAGACCAAACCGAACAGCCCGGCATAAAAGCCGGTTTCTTCGTTTCCCTCGCCGGTTGGATCGGCCACATACACGTTGGAGACCGTGTGGCCTTTGCCGTCAAAATGTCCCACAAAAGGATGGGCATTCATCGTTGAATAATTACCATTTTCTATGCGCCATTCCTGATATCCGATGGGCGTCCAGGGTTTGTGGTTCAAGTCGATGTCGTTGGCCAGCTCAAAATAGGCCCCGTGATACCGCTGGGCCCCGCTTTTCAGGTCGTTGGCCAGCTTCGCCAGCTGCGCGCCCGTGGCGATCTGATACGGGGTTTCCTGTGTGCCGTCGCCGCTAGCAAACGAATCGGCGATGGCAACGCCGTCCCACACGTCCGCGCCGGCAGCCCGGGGCTGCGCGATTTCCTCCTGCACCGCCTCAGGGCCCGTCGCTGCCTCGCCGCCGGGGATGTCCAGCGCCAGGGCCGGCGCCGCACAGGCGCACACCATACACAGGGCGAGGGTCAGACTTAAAAATTTTTTCATTTGTACCTCCTTTTTTACGCAAAAAAGCCAAGGGACCCCCACGCAGGGTCCCTTGGCCTTGTTTGTTCTGGCTAATTGTAAATTTAGGAGCCCCCCCCCGCCGTTCCAGTTTTTACGAATCTTCTTTCAGATCATGAGGAGGCCCCCTTTCCCATTTTCTGGTTTTATTGTATCAAATGGGCGGTATCTTTGCAAGCCTTTTTTACTGGCTGGCCGCAAGGGGGAATTTCACGGTGACGGTGGTGCCGGCGCCCTCGGCGCTGTCCAGGCGGATGGAGGCGCCGTGGAGCTGGGCGATGTGCTTGACGATGGCCAGGCCCAGGCCCGTGCCGCCCGTGGCCTTGGAACGGCTTTTGTCCACGCGGTAGAACCGCTCGAACACGCGGGACTGATGCTGGGGCGGGATGCCGATGCCGTCGTCCTGCACCTGCAGGGCCGGGCCGCGGCCCTGGGACGCGGGCAGGGCGCGCACCCACACATGGCCGCCGGGGCGGTTGTAGCGGATGGCGTTGTCCACCAGGTTTTCGCACAGCTCGGTGAGCTGGGCCTTATCGCCCTGCAGGGTCAGGGCGTCGTCGGCCTGCACCTCCAGGGTGATATAGGCCGTGTGGGCGGCCATTTGGCGGCTTTCGGCCACGTCCCGCACCAGGCGGGCCAGATCCAGCGGGGCCATGGCCGCGGGGCGGGCCTCGGCGGCGTCCAGCTCGGCCAATTGGAGGATATCGCCGATGAGGCTTTGCATCCGGCCGGCCTCCTGCCTGATCTTGCCGGCGAACTGGGGCACGTCGGCCGGGGCGGCCACGCCGCTTTGGATCAGCTCGGCATAGCCGGAGATGCTGGTGAGGGGGGTTTTCAGCTCGTGGCTGACATTGGCCGTGAATTCCCGGCGCATCTCCTCGCCGGCCTGGCGGGTGAGGCGGTCCCGCAGGATGGCGTCGGCAAAGGGCGTCAGCTCTTTATAGGGCACGCTGTCCTGGATATCGTCCAGGTTTTCGGCCATCTGCTGGATGGGGCGCACCACCCGCCGGGTGAGCAGCATGCTGGCGATGGCCGCCAGGGCCAGCACGCCCGTGCAGGCCAGCACCACGGCCGGCAGCGCGTCGCCGTAGATGGCGTACATGTTTTTGGCCTCCATGGCCACGCGCAGCACGCTGCCATCGTCAAGGCGCAGGGCGTGATAGTAGGTGTCGTAGCCCATGGTCTCGCTGTGGCGCCGGGCCGTGCCCACGCCGTCGGCCAAGGCCGCGCGCACCTCGGGGCGGCCCAGGTGGTTCTCGGTGGGGGCGGGGGCCTGGCTCTCGTACAGCACCGCGCCGTCGGGCGCGATGAGGGTGACGCGCAGGGACCCGCCGCCCGCGGCCCGCAGCGCCCCGGGGGCGGCGGGGTCATAGGCGGCGGCGATCTCGGAGGCGGTGAGGGCCAGGTCGGATTCCACCTGGCGGGCAAAGGCGCGGCGGAAGGTGGCCAGCAGCAGCGCCGCGGTGAGCACCATCACCACCAGGCCCACGGCCACCATGCGCATGCCGATGGTCTCCTCGATGGAGCGCATATTTTTTGTGGAACGCTGTTTCATAGGCCGGCCTCCTCGTCGGTAAACACAAAGCCCACCTTGCGCACGGTGCGCAGCTGCTCGCCGCCGGGGCCCAGCTTCTGGCGCAGGGTGCGCACGTGCATGTCCAGGGTGCGGCTCTCGCCTTCAAAATCCGTGCCCCACACCTTTTGCAGGATCTCCTCCCGGGGCACCACGCGGCGGGCGTTTTTCAGCAGCAGGCGCAGCAGCTCGTATTCCTTGAAGGTCAATTCCACCGGCTGGCCGTCGCTGGTGACCTGGCGGCGGGTGTCGTCCAGGGAGACCAGGCCGCAGTGCAGCGCGCCCCCGGCCAGCTTGCCGGCCTCGGCGCCCGCGCGGCGCAGCAGGGCCCGCACGCGGCTGGTGAACTCCAGCACGCCGAAGGGCTTTGACAAATAGTCGTCCGCGCCGCCCTCCAGGCCGGCCACCACGTCCAGTTCGGCCGATTTGGCGGTGACCATCATCACCGGCAGGGCCGTGCCGCACTGGGCGCGCACGTGGCGCAACAGGGCGATGCCGTCCTCGCCGGGGAGCATCACGTCCAGGATCACCAGGCTGGGGCGCTCCTGCTCCAGCGCCTGCTTGAAGGGGGCGCCGTCGGAAAAGCCGCGCACGGAAAAACCGGCGCTTTTCAGGGCGTATTCCTCCAGGGTGCGGATCTCGTCGTCGTCTTCCACCAGATAGATCATACGCTGCCTCCTAGGGGGTCCAGTGTGTAGCGGGCGCGGCAGGCGGACACGCGGTCGAAGAAATCGTCGCTGCCTGTGCGCACGCGCTCGAGGAATTCGTGGGTGTCGAAGCTGTCGTTTTCCGCCGAGAGGGCGGCCGCGGCCACGTTGGAGCAATGGTCGGCCACGCGCTCGTAGTTATTGATGAGGTCGGAGAGGATGAAGCCCATCTCGATGGTGCACTCGCCGCGGCGCAGCCGCTCCACATGGCGGGCCTTCACCGCGCGCACCAGCTCGTCGATGGTCTGCTCCAGGGGCTCCACCGAGGCGGCGGCCTCTTTGCCCGCCTGCAGGGCCGGGCCGTCTGGCTCGCCGGCCACCAGGGTGAAGGCCGCCATGGTGTGGGCCAGGATGTCCTGGACGGCCCGCTCCAGCACTTCCAGGTCCCGCCGGGCGGGGTCGGAGAAGGCGAGGTTTTTGTCGCGGATCTCGGCGGCGGTGTCCACCAGGTTGACCGCGTGGTCGCCCACGCGCTCGAAATCATTGATGGTGTGCAGCAGGGCCGACACATCCCGGCTTTCCTGCAGCGTCAGGTCCTGGCGGGAGAGCAGCAGCAGGTAGGTGCCCAGGGCGTCCTCGCTGGCGTCGATCTCGTCCTCGCCGGAGGCGATCTCGGCCGCCAGGGCGTCGTCCCACTGATGGGTCAGGGCCATGCCCTGCACCAGGCTTTTGCGGGCGCGGGCGGCCATGGCGGAGGCCACGTCGCCGGCGCGGCGGGCGGCCAGGGCCGGCTGGCTGAGCAGGCGCTGGTCCAGCAGCTGGAACTGATCCGGCTGTTTGTCGTCCGGGATGGTGAGCAGGGCCAGTTTTTCCAGCAGGCGGCCGGCGGGCAGCAGCACCGCCGTGGCCACCACGTTGAACACCGTGTGCACCACGGCGATGCCCAGGGGCGTGGCCGCCTGCCCCAAAAAGGGCAGGTCCATCAGGGCGGACAGGCCGTAGAACAGGCCCATGAACAACATGACGCCCAGGATGTTGAAGTACAGGTGCACCATGGCCGCGCGGCGGGCGTTTTTGTTGGCGCCCACGCCGGCCAGCAGCGCGGTGACGCAGGTGCCGATGTTCTGGCCCATGATGATGGGCACGGCGCTGGCGTAGGGCACGGCGCCCGTGGCCGTCATGGCCTGGAGGATGCCCACGCTGGCCGAGGAGGACTGGATGACGGCCGTGAGGGCCGCGCCCGCCAGCACGCCCAGCAGGGGGTTGGTGAACAGGGTGAACATGGCGCCGAACCAGGGCTGGTCGGCCAGGGGCTTCATGGCGCCGGACATGGCTTCCATGCCGGTCATCAGCACGGCGAAGCCCAGCAGGATGGTGCCCACGCCCTTGCGCTTCTCCCGCTTGCTGAACAGATACAGCGCCACGCCGATGAAGGCCAGCACGGGCGCGAAGCCCGAGGGCTTGAGCAGCTGGATGATGAAGCTGTCCCCCTCCAGGCCCGCCAGGCTGAGGATCCAGGCGGTGACGGTGGTGCCCACGTTGCTGCCCAAAATGACGCCCACCGCGCCGTGCAGGGACAAAAGGCCACTGTTGACAAAGCCGACCACCATGACCGTGGTGGCGCTGGACGACTGGATGACGGCCGTGACCAGCATGCCCAGGAAAAAGCCCTTGAGGGGGCTGTCCGTCAGGCGGGCCAGCAATTGCTGCAGGCGGCCGCCCGCCTGTTTTTCCAGCGCCTTGCCCATCACGTCCATACCGAACAAGAACAGCGCCAAGCCCCCCAGCAGGGAAAATACGGCAAAAATATCCATGCAGATCCTCTCCTCACAATGCGAACCATGGTTTCTCTACAATGTTATTGTAGGGTAAAGGATGTAAAATCCGCCTGCGAAAAGAGGTAAAATTTGTGTAAAATTCGTTTTTCAGCGCCTTTTTTCCGCCTTTTGCGCCAAACAAAGGCCAACGGGCAGGGCCGCGCGGGTGCACAGGAAGGCGCGCAGGGACAGCGCCGGCGCCCCGGGGCCGGTGTCGGCGTTCAAAAAATGCAGGGCGTCCGCCCCGCCCGGGGCGGGGACGTAGGCCGCGTAATGCAGGGCCCGGCCCGTCCAGTACAGCAAAATGCCCGGCGCGGGCGCGCGGCCGGGCCGGCACAAACGCACGCCGGGCAGGCGTGTGCGCAGCCAGCGGGCCAGGCGCAGGGGCCCGGTGCCCAAAGCGCCGCCAAAGCGAAGGCCCGGCGCCAGGGCGGCGCGCACCTCCGCGGGCCCTTCGCCGGGCAAAAGGGCCCCCAAGGCCAGGCAGTAATTGTAGGCGGCGATCCACCCGCAGCCGTTCACCCGGGAGGGGCGCCGGCCATAGGGCGCGGCGCAGCCGGCCTGATCCACAAAATAAGCAGGTGTCTGTGTCATGCGTTTCCTCCCGGCCGATCAGCCGTCGATCACTTTTTTCTGCAGCCATTTGTCGCCCAGGAAGCGGGGGACAAAGAAGGCGATGCGGCCCAGCCAGTCGATGACCATGGCCACCCATACGCCCACCAGGCCCCAGCCCAGCCAGGTGCCCAGCACGATGGAGGCGCCCACGCGGAACAGCCACATGGAGAACATGCTGACCACCATGGTGAAGCGGGCGTCGCCGGCGGCGCGCAGCGCCTGAGGCAGCATGAAGGAGGCGGGCCAGAAGAAGATATCGCACACGCATACAAAGCGGATGATGAACAGGGCCAGCTGCGTGGTCTGGGCCGGCATGGCGTAAAAGCGCACCAGGGCCGGAGAGGCCACGATGACCAGCAGGCTGACGGACGCCATGGCCATGTAGGCCCACTTCAGCAGGCGCACCGTGTACCCGCGGGCCTGGGCCTTATCGCCCGCGCCCATACACCGGCCCACCACGGTGACGGCCGCCAGGCCGATGGCCGAGGCCGGGATGTTGGGGATGGAGCAGATGTTGTTGCACACGGCGTTGGCCGCGATGGCCGTGGTGCCGTAGGTGGTGATGAGGCCGGCCACCAGCAGCTTGCCGATCTGGAACATGCCGTTTTCCAGGCCCGTGGGCACGCCCACCCGCAGGATGCTTTTCACCAGGTAGCCTTTATAGCAGGGCTTCCACAGCTTGTCGAAATAGATGGGCTGGGTTTGGTTCAGCAGCAGGCCCACCACCAGCACGGCCGCCACCATGCGGGACACCAGGCTGGCGACGGCCGCGCCGGCCACGCCCATGTTGAAGCCGTAGATGAGGACGGCGTTGCCGCCGATGTTGATGACGTTCATGATGAGGGAGGCGAAGAGGCTGATCTTCGAGTTGCCCATGCTGCGGAACAGCGCCGCCCCGGCGTTGTACACGGCCAGGAAGGGGTAACTGAGGGCCGACAGCCAGAAATAGGTCTCGGCCGCCGCCATCACCTCCGGCTCCACCGCGCCGAACACGCCCTGCAGGATATGGCGGTTCCAGAGGATGGCCGCGGCCGCGATGACGCCGGAGCACACCAGCACCACATAGAACAGCTGCTTGGCGCTGGCCACGGCGTTGTCCCGGTCGCGCCGGCCCAGGTACTGGCTGGCCACCACGGCGCCGCCGGTGGCCAGGGCCGCGAACACCTGGATAAGCAGGATATTGATCTGATCCACCAGGGAGATGCCGGACACGGCCCACTGGCCCACGGTGGACACCATCATGGTGTCGGCCATGCCGACGGTGACGGCCAGGAACTGCTCGGCGATGAGCGGCAGGATCAGCCGCTTCAGCTGTTCGCCCGTAAAAATAGTGCCCACAAAGGGCGCGCGTTTGCCCATGGAAGTCCCCCTCTTTCTTACCATTTATTTTGCGCCTTTTTTACAAAAAAGGCAAGAGGGATTTGTGCAGGTTTGAAAAAAGGGCGTCCATTCGGACGCCCTGAGGGAAGGACCGCTTTACGCGTTGGGCAGCACGCTGCCCTGGTATTTTTCAGTGATCCACGCCTTCATCTCGTCGCTTTTCAGCACTTTGACCAGGGCCTGGATCTCGGGGCGGCCCTCGTCGCCCGCGCGCACGGCGATGATATTGGCGAACACCGACGCCGCGTCGCCGGCGGCGTCCTCGGTGACCAGGAGCTTGTCGGCGATGCCGGCGGGGATGGCGTAGTTGCCGTTGATGACCGCGAAGTCCAGATCAGGCAGGCTGGCGGGCAGGTTGGCGGCCTCCAGCGCCTGGATCTTCACGTTGTGGGGATTTTCGGCAATGCCGTCGTACTCGGAAAAGGTGATGTCCTCGGCGCTGCGGAAATATTCGAGGTCGATGCCGTCCTTGAGGATGAGCACGCCGTTGTCCTGCAAAAGCAGCAGGGCGCGGCCGCCGTTGGTGGCGTCGGCCGGGATGCCGATGACCGCACCGTCGGGCACGTTGGCCAGGTCGCCGGATTTGCCGGCATACACGCCCAGGGGCTCGTAGTGGATGGCGCCGGCGGAGACCAGGTTTGTGCCCTGCTCGGCGTTGAAGTTGGTGAGATAGGGCTGATGCTGGAAGTAGTTGGCGTCCAGGCTGCCCTCGGCCAGGGCGGTGTTGGGCATGACGTAATCGTCGAACTCCACGATGTCCAGGGTGATGCCCTCGGCGGCCAGCAGCTCGTCCGCGTGCTCGAGGATCTCGGCGTGGGGCGCCGGGGAGGCGCCCACTTTCAGCACCGCGTTTTCCGTGGACGGCGCGCTTTGGGCCGGCGCAGAGGCGGAGGCCGGCGCGGACGAGGACGCCCCGCCGCAGGCGGCCAGAGAGAGCGCCAGGGCGGCGCTTACGGTGATCGCAAACAACTTTTTCATAATTTTCTCCTTTTTGCACAAAAAATTTTTCAAAATTTCTCTATTCCCACCCGTCTCTAGAAAACGGGAGTTGGCGATGGCGCGCGCTCAGCGGTTGCGCTTGTCGGCGCGGCGGGCGGCCGTGTCGAAGATGATCTGGATGATGCAGACCAAGGCGATGAGGATCACGAGGATGGCGTACATGACGTCTTTCTGATAGCGCTGGAAGCCGAAGCGGTAGGCGATGTTGCCCAGGCCCCCGGCGCCCACGGTGCCGGTGATGGCCGTGTAGCCCAGAATGGTGATGAGGCTGATGGACAGGCCCCGCAGCAGGCTGGGCACGCTTTCCACCAGCAGCACGCGGGTGATGACCTGCCAGCGGGTGGCACCCATGCACACCGCGGCCTCCACCACGCCCTGGTCGATCTCCTCCAGGCTTTGCTCCACCATGCGGGCGATGAAGGGCGCGGCCGAGATGGAGAGGGACACCAGCGCGGCCGTGGCGCCGATGGACGTGCCCACGATGGCCCGGGTGAAGGGGATGAGGAAGAACATCAGGATGACAAACGGGATGCTGCGCAGGATATTCACCACCCAGCCGAAGGCCGCGTTGAAGCGGGGCGCGGCGGCGATGCCGCCCTTTTTGGTGACGGTGAGCAGCACGCCCATGGGCAGGCCCGCCGCGTAGGCCAGCAGGGTGGTGGCCAGCGCCATGTACAGCGTTTCCAGCGTGCCCTCGGCCAGCAGCGGGGCGTATTTTGCAAAAAATTCCGCCATGGCTCACACCTCCTTGTTCAGCAGCAGCTTTGCCACGGCGCTGTGCGGACCCGAAAACACCTGGGACACCGCGCCCTGCTCGACCACTTTGCCGTCGCCGATGACGGCCACGTGGGAGCAGATGGCGGAGACCACGCTCAGCTCGTGGGTGATGATGATGATGGTGACGCCCAGCTGCCGGTTGATCTGGCGCAGCAGTTTCAGCATGGACTGGGTGGTGAGGGGGTCCAGGGCGCTGGTGGGCTCGTCGCACAGCAGGGTCTCGGGGTTGGTGGCCAGGGCCCGGGCGATGGCCACCCGCTGCTTCTGCCCGCCGGAGAGCTGGGCCGGATAGCTGGCCGCCTTGTCCGACAGGGCCACGAGGTCCAGCAGCTGGGCCACGCGGGCGGCCGTCTTCGCCTTGTCCCAGCCCTTTTCCAGCTTGAGGGGGAAGGCCACGTTCTCGGCCACGGTTTTCTGCATCAGCAGATTGTAGCCCTGGAACACCACGCCCATTTTGCGCCGGGCGCCGCGCAGGGCCGCGCCCGTCATGGCCGCCAGGTCCTGGCCGTCCAGCAGCACGCGGCCGGCGGTGGGCGTCTCCAGCAGGGAGAGGCAGCGCAGCAGCGTGGACTTGCCCGCGCCGGACATGCCGATGATGCCGTAAATGTCGCCTGTTTCCACCTTGAGGCTGACGTTGTCCAGCGCCGTCACGCGGCTGGCGCCGTCGGCGAACACTTTTGTCAGGTCTTGTATCTCGATCAAATTGATCCCGCTCCTTCATGCAAAGTTTCCCCCTTGCGGGGCACAAAAAATGGTCGAAGACTATTTTTTTGGCCATGTGGCCAGTTCTCTGGCCACGGCCATAGAGATAAGTTTTTTATTGCGGAGCAATAAAAATAGCCGCAGGCTATTTTTTGGCCATGTGGCAGTCCTCTGGCCACGGCCATAGAGATAAATTTTTTATTGCAACGCAATAAAAAAGCCCGCCCTTGCCTAAAAGCAAGGACGGGCAGAAAAGCCGTGGTACCACCTTGGTTCGCCGCCTGTTTATCGGGCGGCCTCAGCCGCTGCGCCCGCGGATGACACGGGTTACAGCGCGGCACTGTAACGGGTGCACCCGTCGAAAGCTAACGCCCGGCCGGGAATGTACCGGCCATTGGCCCCGCTGCTTCCTTTGCAGCGGGCGGCGTGTCGCCCTCGCAACTCAGAGGCCATGTTCGGCACCGTTCCCTTCGCCCCTTTTCACCAGCCGGGGCTCTCTGCGGAAGTTCCGGGTGCGTACTCTCCTCGTCAGCGTCTTTCGGAATATGTGCCATATTATACGACGGTTCGCGGGCTTTGTCAAGCCCGCGGCAAAATTTTCACGGCTCTAGGGCGACACCGCACAAAGAACGTGTCCGGATCGCGCCGGCAGGTTTTTCGCCGATGAAACAAAAACCCCAGGCAATCCTTTATGGATCGCCGAGGATTTTTGTAAAATCTGACGGGAACGCTGCTGGCAAGACGGGTGCGCCGCCGGCAGGCGGCCTTTGGGCAGCGGCGCCCTAGAAATTGCGGCCGTTCCAGCCCCAATATTCCGTCTCGGCGTATTTTACATACACCCGCTGGGGGGACAGGCCCAGGGCGCCCTCCAGGATCTCGGTGATGCGGCCGGTGAGGTTATCGTAATCCTCGCCCGGGGCGCCGCCGTACACGCTGACGGCCACCAGGGCCGCGGGGTCGTCGGTGCCGGCCATCCACAGGCGGGCGTCGTCCTCCAGGCGCACCATCAAAAAGTCCTCGCTTTTGCCGCGCAGGGCGGTGACGGCGTGGCCCAGCTGCCGTTTGATGGCCTCGCCCGCGGCCTCGGGCACGGGCAGGTTGGTCGTGACATGGATATAAGGCATAAAGCTTCCTCCTTTTCCTGAGGCCGCCGGCGGCCTGTCAGGCGCGCTGGGGGTCCTCCTGGCCGTCCTTGTTGTAGGCGACCTCCACCTGCTGGATGCGCTGATCCGCCACGGAGAGGATGCGCAGGTCCAGGTCCTTGTAATGGAAGGTCTCGCCGGGCTCGGGGATATGCTCCAGGATCTCCAGGGCCCAGCCGCCCACGGTAGCGTAATCGCTGTCGAAATTTTTGTCCACAAAGCCGATGGCCTCGAACAGATCCTCGGGATCAGTGTCGCCGGACACCTGCCAGGTATTGGGGCCCGTCTGGCAGACGGTGGTTTTGGCCTGATCCGTCTCGTCCCAGATCTCGCCCACAAGCTCCTCCAGGATATCCTCCATGGTGACCAGGCCCACAGTGCCGCCGTGCTCGTCGATGACGATGGCCATGTGCTGTTTTTCCCGGCGCAGTTCGGCCAGCAGGCTGTTGATGCGCTTGGTGCGGTAGACGAATTTGGCCTCGCGCATCAGCGCTTCCGGCTGCAGGGGGCTGCCCACCGCCACGGCGGACAGGATGTCCTTCACGTGCAGGATGCCCACGATGTTGTCGATGGTGTCCTCGTACACGGGGATGCGGGAGTAGCCGCCCTTCACGCACAGGTCCACGATCTGCTGCTGGGGGGCGTTTTTGTCCACGGCCGCCATATCCACCCGGGGCACCAGGATGTCCTGGGCGGTGATGGAGTCGAACTCGATGACCGACTGGATGATGTCCGTCTCCTGCCGGTCCAGCACGCCCTCCTCCTCCACGGTGTCGATGATGGTTTTCAGCTCTTCTTCCGTGACGCTGGGCTGCACGTTGAGCTCAGCCGAGCGGCGGCCGGTGAGCAGGCGCTTGATCTGCACGAACACCCACACGAAGGGGGTGAGCAAAACCTTTATGACGTGCAGGGGGCTGGCGGCGGTGAGGGCCATGCGCTCGGCGTTTTCCTTGGCGAAGCTTTTGGGCAGGATCTCGCCGAAGATCAGCACCAACACCGTGCACACGCCGGTGGCCACGGCCGCGCCGCTTTGCCCCAGGGCCGCGGTGAACAACACGGTGGAGATGGAGGTAAAGGCGATGTTCACCACGTTGTTGCCGATGAGGATGGTGGAGAGCGTGCGGTCAAAATCGTCGGCCAGGCGCATCACCAGGCCGGCCTTTTTGTCGCCGTCCTCCACGCGGGCTTTCAGCCGCATCTTGTTCACCGAGGCCAGCGACGTCTCGCTGGCGGAGAAAAAGGCCGACAGGCAAAGCAGCAGGATCAGGGCAAGCCACATACTAGGGCCAGGGGTATCCAAAATTTCACCACTCCAAGTACAAAATTTATAATAACTCTATCTTAGCAAAAGGCTGTAAAAAAATCAACGGCCATTGTATAATAAACGCGGGGCGCCTGCCCTTTTTAAAAGGAAAGGATGTTGTGCTGCGTGAGATTTGACGCTGTTTTGTTCGACATGGACGGGCTGATGTTCGACACCGAACGCCTGAGCGGCCAGATTTTTGCCCAGGTGAGCCGGGAATATGGGATGATCATCGGGCCCAAGGAGATGGCGCTGCTGCGCGGGCGCACCTACGAGGCGGGCCGGGCCGCCATGGCCGCCCGGTTTGGGCCGGCAGTCCCCTATGACGAGATGATGGCCAAGGTGTGGACGGAACTGGTGCGCCAGGTGACTTTGCAAAAGCCCCTCAAGCCGGGCCTTTTAGAGCTGCTGCGCCATTGCCGCCAGCGGGGCATCCGCTGTGCCGTGGCCACCAGCACGAACCAGGCCATTGTGGAGAAGTATCTGGCGGACATGGGGCTGGCCGAGTGGTATGAGGCCGTGATCTGCGGCGATATGGTGGAGCGCTCGAAGCCGGAGCCGGACATCTACCTGGCCGCGGCCCGGGCGCTGGGCGTGCCGCCGGCGCGCTGCCTGGTGCTGGAGGACAGCTACAACGGCATGCGGGCCGGCGCGGCCGCGGGCTGCGCCGCGGTGATGGTGCCCGACCACGACCCGCCCACCGCGGACATGCGGCACATCGCCTACTGGGTGGTGGACAGCCTGCTGGACGTGATCCCCCTGCTGGATTGAATATCGGCGAGCGAAGAGGGCCTGGGAGCAGGCCCTCTTTTTTTACCGCCTTTACAGTATATCCGCTTTTGCACCGCCCCGTGCGGCGGCGCGCCGGGGCCTCACTCCTCCACGATGGCGCGCACCACACGCAGCACCAGGGCCTGCTGGTCCGGCCCGCAGGTTTCCAGCAGGGAGGCCACCTCCCGGGCTACGGCGCCGGGCCGGGCTTCCTCCTTGCCCCGCACTAGGGCGTCCAGGCTGACGCGCAGGCACGCGGACAAAGCCAGCAGCGTGTCCAGGCTGGGGGCGCGGGCGCCCGTCTCCAACTGGCTGATGAACACGGTGGACACCTGCACCTGCTCGGCCAGCTTTTCCTGCGTGAGACCGGCGCGGCGGCGCGCCGCCCGCCGGGTCTCCCCGCTTTTAAGCGCGGCGATGGTTGGTTTGGGGCCGTCTTTTTTTAGGTTATTTTTTTTTTTTTTAAGCGAATGTTACCAAAAGTTTATAAACTATAAGTTAATTTATACTTGCTATAAGCTAATATTTGTTGTATGATAAGGGTGCCGCCGCAGCGTGCCGGCGGTGCACGTGCGGGGGAAAGGCCGAGTGCCTCGCCGGGTGGGCCCGGCGAGGGCCTTCCCCTTTTGCCCTGGGGAAAAACCGGGCACAAAAAAAGCACCCCGGAGGGGTGCTTTGGCAAGGCATGGTTTCATAGTTCGCTGCCCACCAGGTGGCAGGCCACGAAATGATGGGGGCGCACCTCGCGCAGGGCGGGCGTCTCGGTGCGGCAGACGTCGCACGCCTTGGGGCAGCGGCCGGCAAATTTGCAGCCGGGCTTGGGGTTGAGGGGGCTGGGCACGTCGCCGGACAGCACCTGGGCCTTTTTCTGGGCCTCT
>CAJMEU010000062.1 GCA_905212515.1 uncultured Oscillospiraceae bacterium
GGTACTCTTTTGGTGTCAAAAGAGTACCGCTGCGCAGCCTTTTCGTAATCGCGCCGTAAGGCGCGTTGTCCCCTCACGCGGATGGAACTTGCGAGGACAAGCGGTACCCGAACGCTGTGTCCCATTCTTTGCGAAGCAAAAGACATGCTGACCTGCTTGGCAAGCGTCCGAAAAAGCCGTACAGCCACCCGCACGCCGCGCCCAACGCGGAGAGAAAAGAACCTCCGTCAGCGTCCCCGGACACTTCTCACACCTCCCGACCGAAAAAACGTGCCGCGCCCTGTACCTTTTCCATCACCGCGCTGAACTGCGCCGGCGTCAGGCTTTGGGCGCCGTCGCTTTTGGCGTGGGCCGGGTCGTTGTGCACCTCGATCATCAGCCCGTCCGCGCCCGCGGCCACGGCCGCCAGGGCCAAAGGCTCCACCATCCAGGCGATGCCCGCCGCGTGGCTGGGGTCCACGATCACGGGCAGGTGGGTCTTGGCTTTCAGCAGAGGAACGGCGCTGATGTCCAAGGTGTTGCGGGTGCTGGGCTCAAAGGTACGGATGCCCCGCTCGCACAGAATGACGTTCTCGTTGCCCTCGCTCATGATGTACTCGGCGCTCATCAGCCATTCCTCGATGGTGCTGGACAGCCCTCGCTTGAGCAGGATGGGCGTTTTCAGCTTGCCCAGCTCTTTCAGCAGCTCAAAATTCTGCATGTTGCGCGCGCCCACCTGGATGATGTCCACGTCCGCGAACAGGGGGATGTGCTCGGTGTTCATGATCTCGGTGACGATGGGTAGCCCCGTGGCCGCCCGGGCGTGGCGCAGCAGCTCCAGCCCCTCGGCCCGCATGCCCTGGAAGGCGTAGGGCGAGGTGCGGGGTTTGAAGGCGCCGCCCCGCAGAAAGGCCGCGCCCGCCGCCTGCACGTCCCGGGCCACGCCGGTGATCTGCTCCGCCCCTTCCACGCTGCAGGGGCCGGCCATCACGATGAAATGGCCGCCGCCGATCTTGCGGCCGGCCACTTCCACCACCGTGTCCTGGGGGTGGAACTTGCGGTTGGCCTTCTTGTAGGGCTCGCTGACGCGGCGCACGGACTCCACAATGGGAATGGCCATCACCGCGTCCACATCCACGCGGGAGGTGTCACCGATGAGGCCTAGCAGGCGGGTATGCTCGCCGGTGGAGGCGTGGATGGACAGGCCCTCGGCCTCAAAACGGCGGCACAGCGCCTGGATCTCGGCCTCGGGGGCACTTGCTTTCAAAATGACGATCATGGAAAAAACAGCTCCTTTCAAAATAGGGCGCGGCAAATGAAAAAGGCCCCGGCGAACTTACCCGTTCGCCGGGGCCCTGTGGGTGCAAAAAACGCTTACGTCTTCCTGCGCCCGGGCACGGCAAACTGGGCCATTTCAAAATAGAAATAGCCGGCGGTTGCGTAATAGCGGGCGGAAGATGAAAACATGATACTTTACCTCGCCAAAGTGATTGGAGACAGTATACACCCGAAGAGCGGGGATTGTCAAGCAAAACTTGTTTTTTGCCTCGTCATAATATTTGCAGAATTTCAATACAAATAGCAGGATTTGCGCTATGATAGAGAAAAACAGCAAAGGACGTGTGGCCCCATGGACTTTTTAGATCGATTAAAAAAGGCGCGGAAAGAAAAGGGCTTTTCCCAGGCTGAATTGAGCAAAGTGATCGGGATGAGCGAATCGATGTACGGCTTATATGAGACGCGGCAGCGTGTGATGAGCGTGGAATCTTTTCAAAAGATCTGCCAATATCTTTGCGTCTCAGCGGACGAAATTTTAGATTTGAAACAAGGCCCGTCCGCCCAGGGGCCTCTCACACGGTGAAGAGGAACAGACGCAGCGCGTCCATCCAGTCCGTGCAGGTAAAGGCCACGGTTTTGTCCTCCACCAGCTCCGCGCCCGGGAAATAGGAGGCCTTGCGGGCGTCGGTGTGCTCTTTATAGCGCAGAAAGATCTCAAATTTGGAGGGCAGCGCCACCAGGCAGTCGCGGTAACGGCCGGAATCCAGCTGGGCGGCCAGCACCTCGCGGATGCGCCGCTGGGCCAACGCGGGCTGCAGGCAGGTGACGGAGGCGCCGTCGCCTTTCTGGGTGGGTACGGCGGCGATGCCGGGCACCAGGCGGCGGGCCTGTTCGCACACGGAGGCGTCGCCGCTGACAAAGGCCACGGGCACGCCCAGCATGCCGGCGGTGTAGGCGTTGATGGTAAACTCGCTGACGCGCTGGCCGTTCACCTCGATATAGTCCACCTTGGTGGCCATGGTGTGGGCCAGGGGGCTGCCGGCCGTGCCGGCCGCCGCGTGATAGCCCAGGAACACGCAGGCGTCCCAGTCGCCCCGCTCCAGCCCGCTGACCATACAGTAGGGGTCCCCGGCCCAGCCGCGGTTGAGCTGGGCTTCCTCGGGCAGGGCCGCGGGGTCGATGTTGCGGCCCGTGTCGTGGGCATCCTTCACCAAAATGCGCGCCGCGCCGGCCTCCAGGGCGCCGCTGCAGGCGGCGGCCACCTCGGCCGTCATGCGGGCGCGGGCCGCGGCAAAGGCTTCGCTTTCGCCCTCGGTCTCGGCCCAGGCGCACACGCCGCACACACCTTCAATGTCGGCGGAAATGTAGATATCCATCGCTGGCCTCCTTTTCAGTTCTCTCAGGCGGATCCGGGATCACCGGCTTTTTTCCATTATAGCACAGCGGCAGCCCAATGCAAAAGGAAAGCCGCCCGGGCGGCCTTTTCAGGGGCTTCCCGGGCGGCAAAAGGGGGAAAGGGTGGTGGCTTAGGTAAGGGCGTTGTTGTACGCGGGCACCAGCAAACCCCAGGTGGCGGGGCCCACTTTGCCGTCGGCCTTCAACTGGCGGGAAGCCTGGAACTGCTTCACCGCTTCCTCGGTGGCGGCGCCGAACTTGCCGTCCACGTTGAGCACGCGGTTGTGGTTCACGCCGTTGAGGTAGCTTTGCAGGAAGCGCACATAGTCCCCGTTGCTGCCGCGGCGCATGATGGTGCCGCTGTAAGGCGTCACCACATGGGGGCGCCGGCCGGCCTGGATCTCCTTGCGCACCTGCACCACGGAAGCCCAGGTCTTGGGGCCCACCTGGCCGTCGGCCGCAAGGCCGAACTGCTGCTGGAAGCGGCGGGCGGCCGCGCTCATGTTATTGCCGTAGCGCTCGTCCGCGGTCTGCGAATTGATGCCGGTGTACACCTGCGCCAGGGTGTTCAGCGCGCGCTGCATGTGGCCCACGTCCTGGCTGTGCTCGCCGGGGCGCAGCACGATGCCGGGATAGGTGTCGGCGTCGCTGCCGAAGCGGGAACTGTGTTCGCCCACCAGGGCGTTCCACGTGGCCTGGCCCACCTTGCCGTCGGCCTTCAGGCCGGTGAGGCGCTGGTAATCCTCCACCGCCTGCTTGGTGGCGGAGCCGAATTTGCCGTCCACCTTCTGGGTGTGGATGGTGGGGTGCACCGTGGCCAGCCCGTTCAGATAGGACTGCACGCGCGCCACCTCGCTGCCGGCGCTGCCCACCTGCTGCAGGCGGCCGGAATAGGGCGGCGATACAATCGCCCTTGTGGTATTGGTTGTTTCAGACATTGAAAATGCCTCCTTTCGCTCCAACCTATGCAAGCCCGGGCCGGGGCGTGCGGCAGTGCACAAGGGGGCATTTTGTGGTTACAGGATGTTTTTGCGTCTTTGCTCCACCATTTTCAGCAGGGCGTACAGCAAAGCGGTGTCCAGGGGAAGTTTGATGATATTTTTGATCAGCCGCACCGAGGTGAGCACAAAGGCGTTGCCGTACTGCAGGTGCAGCCACAGGGGCGTCAGGCACAGGTTGATCAGTGCGGCGCTGCACAGGCAGGCGGCCAGGGTGCGGGGCAGCGTCACCTTCTTTTTATAGAAGAAACACCCGTAAATGAACCCCAACAGAAACTCGTTGATGGCCCAGAAAGGCATGTAGGCGCCGTTGGGCCGCAAAAACCAGCCCAAGGTATCGGTGACGATGCCCGCTAGGCCGGCCAGCACCGGCCCGTACAGGTACCCGGCCACGGCGGTGGCGAGAAAGGCGAAGCCGATCTCTAAAAATTGGCTGACGGCGATGGTGAATTGGTTCAACACCAGGTTCAGCGCGGCCATCATGGCCGTGCCCACCAGGCTTTTCACCCGGCGCACCTCGCCCGCGGCATCCTTCAGCCGCGCGGGCAGATCAAAGCTTTGGAAATTCTGCATCACAAAAACGCCTCCTTTGGCGCACTTGTATGCCGCGCAAAAAGAGGCGTTCACCTGTTTTTTTGGCAGCAGCGGGATGCGAGACCCGCACCGCAAGCGGTGCTTTTCGTTCAGCCCGCAACTCCCCGTCGGGCTGACACTTAACGCGCGAGTCTCTACTCTGCGAACGATTTTATTATATAATAAGGCGGCGGTTTGTCAAGTCCCGGCTTCTTTTTCAGCGGCAAACGTGCTATACTAAAGCCAAATCTGAAACAAGAGGTGTTTTGATGAAATTCAGCGAGATCGAATATAAGCGGCCTGACCTGGCCGCCGCCTTTGCCCGCTTTGACGCCATCGCGGCCGGCATTGCCGGCGCGGCCGATGCGGCCGGGGCCCTGGCCTGCTACAAGGAGTGCGAGGAGCTGAGCGCCGGGCTGTCCACCATGGCCACGGTGGCCGAGATCCGCCACACCGTGGACACCCGCGACGCCTTCTATGAGGACGAGCGCGCCTTTTTTGACGAAAACCTGCCCGCCTTGGCGGACAAGCAGCTGAACGTGTACCGCGCCGTGCTGCAAAGCCCCTTCCGCCCGGAGCTGGAGGCCGCCCTGAGCCCCCTGGCCCTGGAAAAGATGGAGGTGGACGTGAAGGCCCAGTGCCCCGAGGTGCTGGAGCTGATGGCCCAGGAGAACGCGCTGACCAGCGCCTACCAGAAGCTGTACGCCTCGGCCCAGATCCCCTTCATGGGCCAGACGCTGACCATCGCCCAGCTGGCCAAGTACAAGGAAAACCCGGACCGCGCCGTGCGCAAGGCCGCCATGGAGGCCGAGGGCACCTGGTTCGACGCGCACCGGCAGGAGTTTGACGAGCTGTACGACAAGCTGGTGAAAAACCGCACCCAGCAGGCCAAGGTGATGGGCTATGAGGATTTCCGGGAACTGGGCCTCATCCGCATGCGGCGCGTGGGCTACGGCTTCGCCGACATGGACGCCTACCGCGCGCAGATCAAGCGGGACGTGGTGCCCGTGGCCGCCAGGCTCAAGCGCCTGCAGCACGCGCGCACCGGCATCGCGGACCCCAAGTTCTACGACGAGGGCTTCACCTTTGCCGACGGCAACCCGGCGCCCCACGGCACGCCGGACGAAATTTTGGCCGCGGGCAAGAAGATGTACCACGAGCTGTCGCCCGAGACGGCGGCTTTCATCGACATGATGTTTGAAAGCGAGCTGTTCGACGTGCTGGCCAAGCCCGGCAAGGCGCCCGGCGGCTACTGCACCAGCCTGAAGGCCTACAAGCTGCCCTTCATCTTCTCCAATTTCAACGGCACCTCCGGCGACGTGGACGTGCTGACCCACGAGGCCGGCCACGCCTTTGCCGACTGGACCGCCAACCGCATGGACATCCCGGACATCCTGCGGGAGCCGGGCATGGAAAGCTGCGAGATCCATTCCATGAGCATGGAATTCTTGACCAGCGATTTCCACCACCTGTTCTTCGGCCCGGACACGGCCAAATACCAGCTGGCCCACGCCGAGGACGCGCTGTTCTTCCTGCCCTACGGCACCATGGTGGACGAGTTCCAGCACATCATGTATAAAAACCCCGACCTGACGCCGGACGAGCGCAACGCCGTGTGGGCGGGCCTGGAAAAGGAATACCGGCCCTGGATCGACTTCGAGGGCATCCCCTTCTACGGCCGGGGCGCGGGCTGGCAGCGGCAGCTGCACATCTACGAGATGGCCTTCTACTATATCGACTACTGCCTGGCCCAGACCGTGGCGCTGCAGTTTTTCACCGCCTGGCTGGCCGACAAACAGGACGCCTGGCAGCGGTACCTTGCCCTGGTGAACACCGCGGGAACCCAGCCTTACCCGGGCCTGGTGGCGGCGGCGGGCTTTGCCAGCCCCTTCCAGGACGGCACCATGAAAGCCGTGGCCGAGGCCGTGGGCGCCTGGTGCGAGGCGCAGAATGAAAAGCTGAAATAAGATACCGTCAAAAAACGCGCCGGTTCGCAAGAACCGGCGCGTTTTTATCAGGAATCTTCCGCCAAAAGCTGCTGTTTGCACTGGGCCAGCTCCTGCTGTTCCTCCGCGGGCAGCGCGGGGTACTGGGGGTCGATGTCCTCAAGCGTATCCACCACGATCTGGCTGATGAGATAGCGGGCGTACCATTTTTGGTCTGCCGGCACCACGTACCAGGGCGCGTTTTTGGCCGCCGTGGCGTTGATGGCGTCCTCATAGGCCTTCTGATACTCATCCCAGTGGGCCCGTTCGGCCAGGTCGGAGGAGGAGAATTTCCAGTTCTTCGCCTGGTCGTCGATGCGCTCCAAAAAGCGCTCCTTCTGCTTATCCTTGGACACGTTGAGGAAGATCTTCACCACGCGGTAGCTGTTCTCGTACAAAAATTCCTCAAAGTGGCGGATCTGGCGGTAGCGTTTTTTGAACAGGTCCTTGTCCTCAACGACCCGGGGCGCCATGCGGTAGCCCTTCTGCATCTGATGCACCTTCACCACCAGCACGTCCTCGTAATAGCTGCGGTTGAAGATGCCCATTTTGCCCCGCTCGGGCAGAACGCGGGCCGCGCGCCACAGGTAATCGTGGGCCAGCTCCTCCTTGCAGGGCTGCTTGAAGCTGACCACGTCCACCCCCTGGGGGTTCACCGCGCCCATCACGTGCTTGATGGGGCTGGCCTTGCCGGCGGCGTCCATGGCCTGCAGCACGATCAGCACCCCTTCCCGGCCGTCGGCGTACAGTTTGTCCTGCAGCTCGGCCAGTTTGGCCAGGTTTTTTTCCGTGCGGGCGATCAGCTCCGCCTTGTCCCCCTTGTCCAGGCCCGCGGCCTTGGCGCCGTGGGGGACGGCTTCCAGCGACAATTCTTTGCCGCCGTCGAAGGTGTACTGGTGATAGTCTTTCATGGCTGCTCCTTTCGCGCAGGGCGTTTTAAGCGGTGGTCAGCACGGTGCCGGGGAAGTAGTGGGCCAAAATCTGCTGATAGTTCCAGCCCGCCTTTGTGGCGTAGCCGTAAGCGCCGTATTGGCTCATACCCACGCCATGGCCCCAGCCGTAGAAGGTGAAGGTCCAGGTGCCGTTGCCGTTGTAGTTCATCACAAAGTTGGGGCTGCGCCAGCGATAGCCGCCTAGTTTCTCATTGGCCTTTTCAATAAAAAAGTTGCCTCTCGGTTTGGGATTGGAGATGCTCGCGCCTGTTTCATCGCGAATATAGGTCAGCCCGCATTGCACGGACTTCGCCAGATAATTGGGCCCGTATTCGAGCACCGTCAGCCACTGGGCCGGGTCCGCGTTCAGCGTAGCAGCAGCCGTTTTGCCATCGTAAATGTAATGGAAGATTCGGCTCATTTCATCAGAAGTGAAGATTTCCGTATGCGAATACCAGTCCGACGGCGTCACAGCCGCGTCATATGCGCTCTCCACGCTGACCAAATAGGGCACATTGCCCCCCCAAACGTCCACAGCGGCATTGGTACGGCCCGCGCTGGAGGCAAAATAGGAAGTTTGTGCCGCCTTGCCGTTATACGTCAGCATCTGGCCCGCAACCGCGTTCACCGCGTCGCGCACGGCCTGGGTGGGCGTTTTCCAGCTTGCCGTGGGCGCGGCCGTGCCCGCGCTGTACTGGTACATCAGCCAGCTGTAGGCGGCAACGCACTGGGCCTTGAATACCTCGGCGTTGTTCATGCCGCCCACTTCGCCCATGACGATATAGGCCAGCGCCTCGTTGGCGGCGGCCGTGTGCACCACGCCGGAAGTGTCGGTGATGGTCAGCGTGCCGGGCAAAGGCGTGGTGCCGCCCGGGTCGGTGGTGCCGCCGCCCACAGTCACCTCGCAGCGCTTGCAGTAATCCTTGAACTCGTCGCCCTGCAGCACCGTCTGCACGGCGGCGGGAATGCCGCTGTTGAGGACGATGTTTGCCAAATTCTGCTTTTCATAGCCGCTGATGTCGTTCTCGCGGCCCAGCAGGCCGTTGTACAGTGCCGTGGCCATGCCGGAGGCGGACAGGTTGCCGGCCAGGGCGGTGTACTCGCTGGTTTTCAGCACGTAGTCGTTCACCAGCTGGCTGCCGGAGTGTCCGCCGTTCAGGTAAGCGGCGTAGTTGTTCAAAATGCTGGTGTTGCCGTTTGTGTACCCCATCAGGTATTTGATGAGATTGTTGGCAAAGCCGGTGCGGTTGGGGTTCACGTCCCGCGCCTCGGAGGTGGCGATGGTCCCCTGAATGATATTATAGCGCGCACAAAGGTTTTTAAACTCCGTGCCCTCGGCAAAGCCCTTGAGCACATACGTGCGGGACACGCCCTTGCCCATCAAACCTTTCCAGGTGGCGGTGCCGCCGGCGTCGCCGGCGCGGTCGAACATGGCCCGGTACAGGTCCGCGATGTACTGGTCGTCCGATTTGTTCTGGCGCGTGTATTCGCCGCTGCCGAAAAAGCCCTGTACCACCTGGGCGCCCGTCTTGTCCCGGATGATCAGCCGGTTCGTCCAGTCGTTCAGGCCGCTCTCATCACCTTTGCGGCTGAACACCACCTGGTACAGCCGCTGCACAAACGCCGTCACGCTGGGGTTCTGGTCCCGCGGCTGCCCGCTGGTGTACGTCCCCGGGCTGATCCCGTACCGCGCGCACAGGTTCTTGAACTCTACGCCGTTCACAAACCCCGCGTACACGTAGTCCCGGCTCATCCCTCCGTCCAGGAAAGCCGTCCACGTCGCCAGGCCCTGCTGGTCCGCCGCACGGTCGAACATCGCACTATACAGGTCGTTCACATACTGGTAGTCCGTGCGGTTCATGGCCTTGTATTCCTTGCTGTCGAAAAAGCCGTGGGCCACCGACGCACCCGTCTGCCCACCGTACAGCAGGCCCGTCACCCAGGTGTTCAGCCCCGAGGCGTCCGCCTCGCGGCCCATACCCACCCGGTACAGCCGCTGCACAAAGGCCGTCACGCTGGCGGCGTCCAAGTCCTTGTCGTCCTCGATGACCTCATCCGGCTCCTCCAGGGGCACGTCGTCCGCGGACGGGTCCCCCGCCGGCTCCACGCTGACCACCACGTCCTGCGTCCCCTCGGGCGCCGGGTCCTCCACGTCCGTCAGCGGCGCGTCCTCCGAAGGTGCATCCTCCGGCGCGCCGGGCGTCAGCTCTCCCTCCATCACCGGCGCCGGCGCCAGCGATGCCGGCGCTTCGGCCAGGGCCGCGGGCGCCAAGGCGGCCAGCATACAGGCGGCCAGGGCAAAAGCGGTGATACGCATCTGTGTTTTCATGATTCTCTCCTTTTCACGTTCATCGCGCTGAAATGCGGGTTACTTATCCTTATCTTACAACGAATGCGGCCGGATTGCAATTTTCCCGCGGCATTTTTACATTTTTTGGCCCCCTGTTTGCCGAAAGTTGTAAAAATACGGTAATGGGCGGAAAAGACCTTGTATTTTTGTCGAACCTCCTGTATCATAACACATAGTAATATTATACAAAAAGGAGAGCGAACCATGAAGCTGAACCGCCTGTTGTCCCTGTTGCTGGCCGGAGTGATGGCACTGGGCCTGGCCGCGCCGGGCTTTGCCGACGCCCTGCCCCCCGGCGAGACCGCCGCGGCGGTGGACGCGACCCTGCCCGCAGAAGACGCCCCGCTTGTGAATGAGGAGGCCCCGGAAGCGCAGGAGCCCCCGGCCCCGCCCGCGCAGGACGCCCCCTCGGAAGACCTGGAGGACGCGGCAGAGGACGACGCCCTGCCCGGCGTGACCGTGGAGGTGACGGGCCCGGAGGACGCGCCCCCAGAAGACGGCCTTCCCGAGGCGCCCATGGAGGAAGCCCCCATCGAGGAACCCTTGGGCGCGGGCCCCGGGGACCCAGTGTATGAGTTTGTGGCGCGGCTGTACCGCGTGACCCTGGGCCGCGAGGGCGAGGAAGCCGGCCTGGCCGATTGGGCTGCCCGGCTGACGGATCATCGATCGGACGGCGCCAGCGCGGCCTACGGCTTTTTCTTCGGCAAGGAATATCAGGGCCGCGGCCGCACGGACGAAGAGTTTGTGGCCGACCTGTACAGCGCCATGTTCGACAGGGAGGGCGACGCGCAGGGCGCCGCCACCTGGACGGCATTTCTGGACGGCGGCATGAGCCGCGAGTTCGTGTTCTCCGGCTTTGTGGAGGGCACCGAGTTCAAAAATCTGTGCGCCCGCTACGGCATCAGCCCGGGCGCGTATCAAAGCAGCCAGCCGCGGGACCGCAACCCCAGCGCCACGGCCTTTGTGGCCCGCCTGTACCAGGTGGTGTTCAGCCGCAAGGGCGACGAAAGCGGCCTGAACACCTGGACGGATCTGCTGACCACAGGCCGGTATACCGCCGCCCAGGTGGCCCACGATTTCTTCTACAGCGGCGAATATCTGGCCAAGAACACCTCGGAGGAGCAATATCTGATCGACCTGTACAAGGCCATGTTCGACCGGGACGGCGACGTCGGCGGCATCGCCACCTGGAAAGGGCAGTTCGCCCAGGGCGCGTCGCGCCTGGCGGTGCTGGACGGCTTCGTCAGCGGCGTGGAATTTAAGAACCTGTGCGCCCGCTACGGCCTGCAGCCCGGCAGCCTGCCCCAGCGCGAGCTGCGGGACCAGCACCCCGGGCCGGCCACCTTCCTGTACCGGCTGTGCACCCAGCTGCTGGCCCGCCTGCCCGGCGAGGAGATGAACTGGTACGTGCAGCGCATCCTGGACGGCGAGACGGGCCGCGCCGTTGTGCTGGAATACGTGCAGACGCAGGAATTTGCCCTGCGCAACTTGCAGAACTATGAGGTGGCGGGCGTGCTGTACGCGGGCCTTTTGAACCGCGCGCCCACCCAGGACGAATCCAGCACGGCCTTTTTGTACCTGGCCCAGGGCGGCACGGCCGTGGGCCTGGCGCAGAAGATCATCGACACGGCCGAGTTTGCCAGCTACTGCGCGGCGCTGAACGTGAAAGGCGGCGGCGCCGGCGGGCAGGAGACCACCTTCCCCATCAACGGCATCGACGTGGCCATGTATCAAAACGAGAACACGCTGAAGGCCACCGGTTCGCCCTACATCAATTGGGACGCCGTGGCCGCCAGCGGGGTGAAGTTCGTGATGGTGCGCGCCGTCAGCACCAATGCGAATGACCAGATTTATGAAGACCCCTACTTCCGCGCCAACGTGCGCGGCGCCAAGGCCGCGGGCCTACAGGTGGGCGCCTATCTGTTCAGCTATGCCACCAACGAGACAGAGGTGGTGAACGAGACCAACGCTTTCCTGGCCGCGGTGTCGGCACTGGAGAGCGAAGGCATCCGCTTCGACTATCCCCTGGCCATCGACATGGAGAAGAACCTCCACGGCCTCTCGCGTGAGCGGCTGAGCCAGCTGACGCAGATGGCCCTGGCCATTTTGGACCAGCGCGGTTACTATCCCATGCTGTACACAGGCGATTATTTTTACCGCGACAACTTGATCGGCAGCTATTTTGACGGATACGACAAATGGATCGCGCACTACGGCGCGCCGGTGGTCAGCCTGCCCCAGGGCCAGTACCACATCTGGCAATACACCAGTACGGGCACCGTGCCCGGCGTCGGCGGCAATGTGGACATGAACTACGGCTACGTGGACTACGGGCATAAAATACGCACCACCACCAATGGCAAAGGCCAGCTCTACAACCACTGGGGGCAGTAAGCGCTTTCGGCGCCCTCTTGGCAATGCCCCGGCCGGCGGACCTGCTGGCTGCGCTGGCGTGGAAAAGCCCGGCCCGCAAAACAATGGGGCCGAAGTAAAACGGGCCCAAACATAAAAAACAGGCAGGGTGGCAAAACCACCCTGCCATTTTTTTTATCCGCCGGCCAGCAGCGCCGCCAGGGCGCGGGCTGCCAGCTCGCCGCCGCGCAAGGCTTCGTCCAGGGTGTTGCCGTGGCTGCCCACCTCGATCAGCAGGCTGCCGGTGGTCAGGTCCTGGTTGTAATAGCGGTAATCGAACAGCACCGGCCGGGCCAGGCCGGGCGTGGCCGTGGCCATGGCGTCCTGCCAGCGGGCGGCGAAGCGCAGGTTCTGGCGGAAATTGGGCAGGTTGCCGCCGTTGTCCGCCCCGCAGATGATCATCACCTGGGCGCACTTGAGGCCGTTCCAGGTGAACACGGGCTTGGTGCGGCTGCCGTCCTGGCCGCCGATGGCGTCCCGGTGCACATCCAGCACCACTTTGATGGAGGGGTATTGCTCCAGGTATTTGCGCACCGTGGCGTTGCTGTTGGCATAGCTGCCGGTATAGCTGGGATAGTCGTGCAAGGTGGTGTCCTGCACGGTGCAGATGCCCGCGTCGTTCAGCACCTGGGCCATGGCCGCGCCCACGGCCACCATATTGACGGCGCTGTCCGTGGTGCGGGCGCTGGCCGCGGGGTCTGTCCAGGCGTGCTCCTCCAGCTCGTACGTCTCGGTGGCATGGGTGTGCATGATCAGCACCTGGGGCGCGGCGGAGTGCAGCTCGATGTTGAAGGGAAGCGGGCCGGAGACTTCCGCCGCCACCTCGGCGTTGGTCAGGTCGGTGCAGTTCTTGATGGTGCCCGCACCGCAGGCGACCGTCTGGCCGCCCGCGTCCTGGGTGTAAAAGCGCTGGTACAGCGGCGCCATGCCTTCGGGTACGGCTTCGTCGGGCAGGGGGGCCAGCAGGGCCGGGTCCGTGCCCGGCGCGGCGGGCAGTACCGGGGTGGGGGCCTCAGGCTCGGCCGGCGCCTGGCTTTCCGGCGCGGGTGCCGGCGCGGCGGCGTCCTCGGTCGGCAGGGGGGGCTGGGCCTCCGGCTGGGGCGCGGCGGGCGGTGCGGGGCTTTCGGCGGCCAGGGCTTGTCCCGCGGCGCCCAAGGCGGCGGCGGGGCTGGCCAGGAAGGCCGCGGCGGCCAGGGCCGTCTGGGGCGGCGGCGCGCTGACCCATAAGGCGGCCAGCACCGACGCGCACAATACGCCCGTCAGCACCCGTGTCTGCAATTTGCCAGCCATAACCGCTCACCTCTCACGGGGCAGTATATGCGGCGTGGGGCCAGGGATATGCGAAGGGCGGCCCGAAGCGGGCCGCCCTTTCTTTTTATGGTTCGCTGGGGCAGTAGGTGCCCTCCGGGGGCGCCTTTTCCAAAATGATGCGGCCGTTCTTTTCGTCCAGCAGCACGGCCAATTTGTCGTGGGGTTCAATGCCGAATGCCTTTCTGGTATCCATGGGCAGCACGATGCGGCCCAGGGAATCCACCTCGCGCACATACCCGGTCCAACGGATCAAGTTGATCATAATCGTCGCTCCTTTTTACAAAAAACATTGGTGTAAATTTCCAATTCAAGCCTAACATATAAAAAATTTTCCGTACAGCCCCTATCCGGGGAAATTTCTCCGAATAGAGCATTTACCATTTCCTCCGCTTCTTTTATAGTATTGGTACAATTTTCCTCTGAGGAAAAGGCGGTGAAAAGGTGGATGCCAAAAGCTGTGGCAAAAAGTTAAAAACTTATCGGGCGCAGCGCGGCTGGAGCTTGGAAAGATGCGCGGAGCAGATCGGGATCAGCACACGGTATCTGGCCGACATCGAACGCGGGGATAAAGTGCCCACCCTGGAGACCTTTGTGCTGATCCTCAACACCCTGGCGGCATCCGCTGATGACGTGCTGCAAGACAGCTTGGTGGTGGGTTATCAAGTAAAAAGCAACGAACTTCTGAAAATGCTGGACTCCCTGGACGTCGCCCGCAGAAAACAGGCAATGGATATCTTCAAATGTGTGATTATTTCTTTGCAAGAGCATTAAAAGCAGCCTTTCTTTTTAAAGAAAGACTGCTTTTTTATGTTTATTTTTACGGTGGGGAGTCTACTTTCTCAGCGTTGAGAAAGTAGCAAAGAGCGTTGGCCCGCCGCTTGGCCGGCAAAACCGGCCATTTCGCATTGCGAAACCGCGTCGGTTCGGTTGACGGCCCCACCGGGGCCGCCATTCCGTGCCGCCCAGCCGCGCGGTGCGCGGCCGGGGCCCTGGGCCCGGAACCCCGAAGGCTTCCGTTCGGCTAAAAATTCATGGCATTCGAAATAAGAAGCCATGAATTTTCTAAACGCCTCACTCCGAGGCCCCCAAACCCCGTCGGCGGAAACAAGGTGCTACGCCTATGGAAACGCAACGGGGTCTCCTTTGGAGACCCACGCCCCTGACGGGGTGAGGCGTTTCCATCGCCGCGCCAAAGGCATGCGGCGCGCGCCGCGGCGCGTACGGCTCCGAGTGATTTCCAATGGGGGCGTCGCCCCCAAACCCCCTTGTCAGCAGCTTCTTGCCTGGGGGCTTGGGGGCAAGGCCCCCATTAGAAATCCCGTTCGCGGCCCACGGAACGTGGAGCGAACGTATGGTCAATTTGCTGTTAGAGAGCGTGCCGCGAACGCCTCTTTGTTTGCCGCACGAAGGGTGCAGGGGAACATGC
>CAJMEU010000063.1 GCA_905212515.1 uncultured Oscillospiraceae bacterium
GAGGTGTGCGTCATCGAGAACCACCCCAAGCACCAGGAGATGGGCAGCCACGAGGTGACTTTCTCGCGCAATTTGTACATCGAGGCCGAGGACTTCATGGAGGAACCGGTGAAGGGCTACAAGCGCATGTTCCCCGGCAACGAGCTGCGGCTGAAGGGCGCGTATATCGTGACCTGCACGGGCTGCGTGAAGGACGAGGCGGGCAACGTGGTGGAGGTGCTGGCCGAGTACGACCCCGACTCGCCGGGCGGCAACCCGGCCGACGGGCGCAAGATCAAGGGCGCGGCCATCCACTGGGTGGACGCCGCCACGGCCGTGGACGCCGAGGTGCGCCTGTACGGCGACTTGTTCCTGGACGCGGCGCCCGACGCCGCGGGCAAAAATTTCCTGGAAGCCTTGAATCCCGATTCCCTGGAAGTGCTGAAAGGCTGCAAGGTGGAGGCCTATCTGGCCGGCGCCGAGGCCCCGGCCTCGTACCAGTTCATGCGGCAGGGCTACTTCTGCGTGGACAGCAAGGATTCCGCCCCCGGCGCGCTGGTGTTCAACCGCAGCGTGTCGCTGAAGGACAGCTTTAAACCCGTGAAATAATCAGAACAGGCCGCGGCGAAGTATTTCGCCGCGGCCTTTTGCGCGCCAGGCGCCTTTACAAAAGAAAAACAGCGGACTTTTGGGCGTCCTGCCCCGCGCGGACCGTTTTGTTCCCGCTTTTTATTATCTATTAAGCATATTTTTTCAATTTATAATTGAAAAATTATAGATAATATGTTACTTTTGAGGCAGAAGGAATCAACGGGCGGTGGAGCCGAGGCACCCATTCTCCCAAACGGTAAATCGCGTCAACGTTCATACGATGCGGGAAAGGAGCTGTTTGCCTGTGGCCATAAAGAAGATTTTCTGTGGGCTGATGGTCCTTTTGATGGCGGTAACTTTTGCCGGATGCGGGGAAAACAGCCCCCGCCAGCGCGTAACGCAAACCGTTACCGCCGCCCTTACCGCCCCCAATGAAGTCCTGCTGGCAGTTCTAAGCGACCCGTCCGCTTCTGAAGAGGACGTCGTGTCCGCCATGCGGGAGGTGTTCGGCAAATGAGTGGCAGAGGACTCGCTGATCGGTTCGAAGCTGTTCCAAATCGTGCTGACCACCCAAGTCTCCGCTCTTACCAAAGGGGTCGCCATTGAGGTGAACAGCGTGGAAGTGACGCAAAGCCAGGACAACGGCACCCAGTACGGCTATCGGGCCGATGCCACGTTGACGTTGGCTGACGGCACTTCCAACGATGTTGGATTCAACGGCACTGTCCAGCTGAATGAAGATGGCAAGGTGGATTTCATGTCCGCGGTCGGCAGTGGTATGGATCTGTTGGGACGCGTGTGACTGGTTTTCAAACGATCATCAGGCTTTTGTTGTGCGCATCCAGGCTGGTGGGAGGTTTTGTCATGAAAAAACACGTCGTGATCCCTTTGGTGCTGATTCTGGTGTTGGGGGCGGGCATTCTGCTTGCCGTTCTGTGCCGCCCCAAGCAAGATGAAAAGGCCGCGCGTGCCACGGCCTTTCTCACCGCGCTGTTCACCGTACCCCCAAAGGGCTTCGAGGCCGCTTTTTCCTCCACCGCGTCTTTGGAAGAATCTGTGCAGGGCGCTCACGACGCTTTTCTCTCTATCCTGGAAGGCCTGGTGGATGAGGAGATCTTCACCAAACCTCATTCCAGCATTCTCAGTGCTTTTTCCTACCTGCAAAAACCAGAGCGTAATTTGACGCCGCTGACAATCACGGTTACTCCCACCGGCAACGAAACCATTTATGATTATCAAATTACAGCCCAGCTTGCCATCCCGGGCGAAGAACCGCGGGAGGTTCCTTTTAACGGCAGTATTCAATTCAATGAAGACGGTTTGATCGACTACATATCTTTGAATGGCCGGGGGATAACCGAAATCGCCGACGCAAAACCTCCCGCGGCGTAAAAAGAGCCTCGGGAGGCACAAGGACGGCCCTTGCGTGTTGAAGGCAAAGGGGCGTTTCTTCCGCCCCTCAGCCTTTTTCAAAAAAATACAAGGCCCCGGTACATTGTACCGGGGCCTTGCCGTTTCCTGTTTACTGCTGGGCCGCGGCCTTTTTCTGGCGGGCGTTCCAGTCGTCGATGAAAGTGACCACTTCCTTGTCGTTGTAGCGCGTGTACACCAGTACCGCGAACACCAGGCAGATGGCCGCGATCAGCGCCGTGGCGCGCACACCGCCCTTGGTGGGGTAGCTATCGGTGGAGCCCAGATACATGGTGTAGGACACAATGGCCGTGACCGCAGCCTGGGACAGCTTCGTGACGAACTGGCGGGCGGCCACGAACATGCCCGCCCGGTCCTGGCCCGTCTTGATGCGGTCGTACTGGGCCATATCGGCAAAGGCCGAGGGCGGCAGGATGTTGGTGCAGGCGATGGGAAACGCCACGCACACGCCGATGAGGATGGCCGCCACCACGTCGCCCACGATGGCGCCCTCGCCGGCCAGAGAGGACAAGAAGCCCGGGCCCATGGGGTTCGTGCTGATGGCGCGGCTGATGGGCTCGTAGAAATAAATGCCCAGATAGATGGCCACATAGGAACAGCAGGCCGCCAGCAAAAGCGGCTTGTTGCCCACCTTGCGCACCAGGAAGTTGACCAGCGGATAGGTGCAGATGCCCACCACGATACTGATGGCCAGCACGATGGGGGCAAAGCTTTCGGCCAGGCCCAGCAGCGTATCCACATAGAACAGCAGCGCGCCGTTGAAGAAGGCGAAGCCCGCCTGCATGATGAGATAGCCCACGGTCATGACGGCGAAATTCTTATAGGCCAGGGTGGTTTTCAGGCTTTGCAGCAGGGGCATGTAGCAGGACTTGCCCTCCACGTACTCGCGCTCGTTCACCAAAAACGAGGGCACGATGGCGCACACGGCGCCGATGACGGCAAAGATGGCCAGCGCCGCGCGCCAGGCGGCCACGGGCGTCATCCCGGCGCCCTTGAAGCCGCCCACCATGATGGGCAGGGCGTAGATCACCGCGCTGCCCAGCACGAACATCAGCGAGTTGAGGGTGTAGAAGAACACGCGGCGGCGGGTGTCCGTCACGATCTCCTGCTGAAGGGCCATGTAGGGCACGCAGTACAGCGTGGAGGCCATGTAATAGGCCAGCAGCATCACCACCACCCAAAGGATGTTCAGCCAGTGCACTTCGCCCTTGGGCGGGAAGAAGATCATCAGGCAGGTGAGCGCGTAGGGGATGGCCGCCCAGCGCATGAAGGGGATGCGCCGGCCCTTGGGGGAGGCGCTGCGGTCGCTCATGCTGGCCACCCAGGGGTCGGTGATGGCGTCGAACACGACGCCCACGCCGCGCAGAAGGCCCATCATGCCCGCGGGCAGCAGCAGCGGCAGGCCCGAGGCCGGGGTGACGTTGAAGAATTTCAGCGTATAGGTGACGATGAGCCCGCCCAGCACCGCCCGGGCGAACTCGCCCAGGCACAGGCCGGTCATGCGGGCGGTGGAAAGTTCTTTTTTCATCCTGCCGCCTCCCTTATGCCCACTGCAGCAGCTTTTCGCGCAGCAGTTTCTTGTACTTTTCCGGCTCCTCCCGCATGGGGCCATGGGCCGAATGCTCGAACCAGACAAGGTCTTTGTCCGGCGCCTGGATAGCGTCGTAATAGGACTGCACCAGGGCGCTGGGGGTGTTGTTGTCGTGGGTGCCCTGGAAGATGTAGTAGGGCATCTCGAAGCGGGTGCACTCCTTGGGGAAATCGCACTTCGAGGTGGTGGGCCACATGTAAGTCAGGCACTTTTTATAACCCAGTGCCAGGCCGATCTTGTCTGTAAAGGAAAACTCCTTGCTCTTCAGCAGGGGCAGGGCGGTGTCCGTCCAATAGGTGCCCTGCTTCATCGAATGGCCGCCGTACTTCTTCATCACGCGCCGCTGGGCCATCATGCCCTTGAACACCTCGCGGTAGCAGCCGCCCACCGGGCGGCCGATGCGTTTCAGTGTCTCCACCGCCTCGGTGTCGCCGGCCTTTTGGGCCTGTTCCATGGCGAAGTCGTAGCTCAGTTCCTCGTTGAGGGCGCCGTTCACCACCTGGCCGCTGCCCACATAGCCCGCGATGTGCTGCGGGTGGCGGCTGCACAGGTAGGTGCCCAGCTCGGTGCCCCAGCTGCCGCCCCAGATAAACAGTTTTTCCTTGCCCAGTGTTTTGCACAGATACTCGATCAGCTCGGCGCCGTCGGCGATGGCCTGTTCCAGGTTCAGCGTCTCTTTTTTCGCGCCCCAGTAAGAGCCGCCGGTGCCGCGCTGGTCCCAGGCGACGATGGTGAAGGCGTCGCACAAATCGCACTCGCGGTTGATGACACTGTCGCGGTTGCTGATGCCGGGGCCGCCGTGCAGGAACAGCAGCACCGGGTTCGAACGCTTTTCGCCCCGGATGTGGATCTTCTGCCCTACCCCGCCGATGGGCACTTTGCGGATCTCGTCGATCTCATACTTCATGATCAATTCCTCCCAACGCAAGCTTGCGGGCACGGGCCCTCCGCGCCCTTCCTTTGATTCCCAGTATAGCACATTCCCCCGCCCTTTTGTAAAGGTTTATCCCCCGATGGCCTGTTCCAGGCCGTGGGTGAGGAAATATTTATAGAAGTCCACCGCGCCGGCCAGGGCTTCCACGCCCAGGTTTTCATCCGGGCCGTGCACGCTGGAAAACTGCTGCGGGTCGATGTCGATGGGCGCGAAGCGGATAACGCAGGGGCAGATGTCCGTGAAATGGCGCGCGTCCGTGCCTGCCGGCAGCAGGAAGGGCGCGCAGGCCGTGTGGGGGAAACAGGCCTCCACACACTGTTTCACCGCCCCGAAGCCCGGCCGGGACATATCCGCCGGGGCGTGCCAGTCCCGCTCGTCCCCGGGCGCCACTTCCACCCCGAAGCGCCCGGCCAGGGCGGTGAAGGCCGCCATATCCCGCTGCAGGTCCTCCCCGTCCACACAGCGCAGGAACGCCCGGGCCGTACAGACCTTGCCGCCGTCCTTTTCGCCGGTGGCGATGTCCGTGAAGGCGCGCTGGGTGCGCGCCATGGCCCCCGCCTGGGGATTCCGCGCGGGGATAAGGCGCACGATGAGCGGCCCGAAGCACCAGAGATTGGCGAACACCAGCCGCAGCGGGAAGGACATATAGGGGCACAGGGCCTCGAACATGGCCCGCACCTCTGGATACAGGCGTTTGATGAAGGGCGGCTTTTGGGACACGGCGGCGATAAAGCGGGACAGGCGCACCACCGGCGTCTCTTTTTTGGGCGCCAGGCCCCCGTGGGAGGCTCCGTCGGCGGCGGTACAGGTGAGGGCGCAGCGGCCTTTTTCGTGCACGGCCAGCATGGCGCACTTGCAGGAGACGCCCGGCAGCGGCGGCGCGATGACGGCGCCGCCCTCATCCAGGATCAGGGCAAAATCCTCCCCCCGCTGTTTGAAATACTCCACCGCCAGGGGGATGCCGTCGCCGGCGTACTCCTCATTGTGGGAGGAGGCTAAGTACACGTCGCAGGGCGGCGTCCAGCCGCTTTGCAGCAGCTCCTCCAGGGCCTGGAATTCCGCGTACAGGGGGCCTTTGGTGTCCACGGTGCCCCTGCCCCACACGCGGCCGTCCGCCACTTCGCCGGCAAAGGGCGGGTGGGCCCAGGTGCCGCCGGCCGCCACCACGTCGTGGTGGCTCATCAGCATGACGCGCCGGCTGTTGTCCTTTCCCGGCAGGCGGTAGACCCAGCAGTCGTCGCTGAAGGTGCGCTTTTCCGCCCGGGCGTGGAAGGTGGGAAACAGCCGCTCCACCGCCGCCCGCAGGCGGGCGAACTCGGCGTCCTCGTGCGGCTTCCCTTTGCGCGACACGGTGGCGCAGCGCACCATTTCCCCCAGGCCCTGGGCGTACTGCTGCTGCCGCTCCCGGGGGGCCGGCGCGGGCTTTGGCCCCAGGGGCCTCGCCCTGCGGCGCAAGCGCACCGCGTTGCCGACCAAAACAACCGCGAACAGGGCCAGCAGCCCCAATAGGATCCATAAAACAGCCATGATCTTCCTCCTCACACCGATCCATACAATGGATAAAACAGAGACCCACAACTGTAGAGTTGTGGGTCTTCTGTGGTGCCGGTGGCGGGGGTCGAACCCGCACGCGGTTGCCCGCAACGGATTTTGAGTCCGTCTCGTCTGCCAATTCCAACACACCGGCATTTGTGCTGTTGACAGTTTTTTATTATAACTGATTTTATCTTTAAAATCAAGCCCTGACAAAACAAAATACGGTCAAAAATGCAGGCGGCGCTTAAATTCGCTTTTGATGCTGCGGTCGCCGAAGGCCGCCAGGGCGGCCAGACTGGCCGCGGGCAGCACCGTGGGCACCAATACGGCCACCAAACTTTTGGCCGCGCCGGCCAGGTACAGCACCAGGGGCACAAAGCCAAAGATGGCCAGCACCACCTGATACACCACATAGCCCGCCCAGTTGGTGCGGTTGCACAAGATGAGCACAAATACCGCCACAATGCCCGCACAGAAGATGAAGGGCAACACAAAGCTGACCGACCAGCCCTGCCAGCCTATCTCCACATCCAGCAGCACCACCAGGGCCGAGGCGCACACCACCTGCATCAGCGTTTTCCCTCCGCCGTTGCCGCCCCGGCGCAGCGCGTGGGGCACCGCCAGCCAGGCGTACACCACCACCGTGACCACAAAAGGCCACCAGAAAGACCCGGGCGTGACCAGCCAGTTCACCAGCCCGCACACCGCCACGGTGAGCAGGGACAAAAAGAACAGCAGCCGGTAGGCGAAATGGTACCGTTTCCTGCTTGCCACCTGGGGATAGGCCGGGGGCGCCTCGTCGCCGCTGTCCGAAAGCAGCGGGGCGCCGCACAGCGGGCAGCAGGCGCCGGGCGCGTCCACCTGTACCATGCATTCCTTGCAAAATTTCATTCGCCGCCTCCTGTACTTTCCACCGTGACGGGGATGCCCGAGGACGTCAACCTGCGGGCGATGTTTTTCGCCAGGGCGTTGTCCTCCAGCTGCGTGGCGATGGTCAGGGCCAGGGTGCCCGCGTAAGCCACGGCCGTGCACTCGATCAGCTCTTGCTTGGTGGTGGAGAGGATGAAGCGGAAGCCCTCGAAATATTTTTGGAACTGGGGTTCCACCTCCACCGGCCCCAGATTGGAAAAGGTGATGGTGTTGCCCCGGTTGGAGTATTCGTAGATCAGCCGCAGGACGCCGTTTTTCAGCGGCAGGGGGATGATGCGGATCTTCAGGTCCACCTCGCTGCGCACCGTGTAGGCCAGCTTTTGGGCGAAGGTCTCCCGGGTGAGCTTTTCGCTGAACTGGGCCTTCACCTCTTCAAGCAGCTCCTCAAAGCTGGGGCGCCGGGTGTCGAATACCCGCTGGATGGACATGCCGGAGAAGAAATTGGCCGATGTGTCCGTGCCGAAAATGCGCCGCAGGTCCACGGGGACAAAAACGCCCACGGGCTTTTTGGCGCCCCGGGCGGGCAGGTACTCTTCGGCGATGGCCAGCAGCATGGCGGCCGTGAGGTATTCGCCCACCGAGGCGTGGGCGGCATGGCAGCGCTCTTTCAGCGTGGGCAGCGGCACCAGCAAAGTGGCGACGCCCATGTCGAACGAGGGGCGGTACTCCCCATGGAGGCGGTAGGCGCTGACCTCTTTATAGGTGGACTGCTGGTTGGAGGGCACATAGTTGCGCACATATTCATTCTCCACATTGCCGGCCTGCTCGATGCCGTGGGGCGCCATGGCGCCGTCCTCGGCAAAATCCTCCGGATGGGCCAGCTGGCAGTAGCGGTAGCACAGGGCCTTCAGGAAGCGCATGGCGCCCGTGCCGTCCGTCAGCACGTGGAACGTCTCCAAGCTGATGCGGGGGCCGAAATAGAGCACGCGGAACAGATAGCGCCCCGTCTCCAGCGGGTCGATATAGCGGCAGGGGGCCTCCTGCTCGGGCTGCACGCGGACGGGCGCGTCGTTTTGTTCCAGATAGCTCCAGAACAGGCCGTGGCGCAGCCGCACGGCAAAGGCGGCGAAGTAGGGCAGGGTGTCCTCCAGCGCTTTCTGCAGCAGGGCGGGGTCCACGGCGTCGTGCAGCACCGCCGTCATACGGAAGACGTTGGCCGCCCGCCGGCTGGCGATCACCGGGAACAGATTGGCCGTATTGTCCAGCTTATGCCATTTTTTTTGCGGCGCAGATGCCATGGCGCTTCCCTTCCCTTCCCATTTTTTGCGCTTCGGTCACGCGAAGAGGCCCAGGTCGATGGCCTCGGCGATGGCCAGGCCGCCGGCTTTGTTGGGGTGCAGGCCGTCGGGCAGGGCGTACTCCTTCTTCATGCCCGGGCCCTCCTCGGCGGCGATGGGCGCGCCCAGGTCCAGCACGGCGTCGAACAGGCCGCAACCGGTCAGCCATTCATTGATGGCCAGGCGCAGGTCTTCCCGCTCGGACGGGAAAGCCTTGTTCACCGCGCGGGGCAGCAGCAGGCCGGCGTACACCTTTACCCCGCTGCGGCGCAGCTGCTCCACCAGGACGGAGACGCCGGCCTGGTAATCGGGCAGAGTGATCAGCTCTTCCTCGGGCGCGCCGTCCCGGCCGGGCAGGCCCAGGTCGTTGGTGCCCAGGCACAGCAGCGCATGGGTGAGGCCCTCCACGGGTGCCAGGTCCCAGGCGAAGCGCCGGGTGCCCGCGTGGCCGTACATCCCCTTGAAGAAGGCGGGCGAATCGTGCAGCAGGCGGTTGCCGCCGATGCCCAGGTTGCACACGCTGGCCGCGCCGGGATACGCCTCGTACAGGCGGCGGGTAAACGGCGTGACCCAGGCGCCCTGCTGCATGATGGAATCGCCGAAGGCCGCCACCACCCGGGGGCGGGGCGCCGTGTCCTCCTGCTCCACCAGCACGGCGGACAGGGTGGTGACGGCGCTGGTCACATCCCAGGGCAGCACGCTGCGGGACAGGGTGCTGAGCAGCCTCGCCTTGGGCAGCTGGCCCTCGGCGCAATAGTCGCCCTTGACGCTGCGGGCGGCAAAGGTACCCACGAAATTGCCGGACACCACTTTGTCCGCCAAGGGGTAATAGAGGCTGACCGCAAGGGTTTGGCCCGGCAGCACGGGCAGGGGCACCCGGTCGGAAAACACATCCCGCTGAGGCACCAGGGCAAAGGAGGTGTCGCCGTACACCGTCAGCGGGCGCACGGTGCCGGGCAGCAGGTTGCCCGCCTCGTCGGCCAAAGCGATGGTGGCGTTGCCCACCCACACGGGGCGGTCGCCGTAATAATTGCTGAATTTGACGTACACCGCGCTGCCCGGCAGGTTGTTGGGCACCAGCACACGGACGGTGCGGGCGGCGTTGTTGAAGGGCTGGGCGGCCAGGTCGGTGTGGGCGACGGCAAACGTGCAGACGCGGCGGGCCATAGGGTCACGCTCCTTTTCACGGTCTCAAAATAAATGGGCGCGGCGCGAAAGCACGCGCGCCCGGCAAAACGGCACAAAGCTATTATAGGCCATTATACCACAAATGTGCGCGCATAAAAAGGCCGCGGCGAAGAAAAACGCGGGCCCGCCCGGAGGGGCCCCGGCCCGCGTTTTGTTTTTGCCTTTCCGGCTACTTACGGGGCGGTCTCGTCCGCCTCGGTCAGGCGCAGGCCCGCCGTGCCGGTGACCGGCAGCGAGAACACCAGCGCCCCGGCCTTGCTGTTCAGGCCGGCCCCGTCCATGATGGCGCGCATCACGGCGTTTTTGGCCTCCCGTTTCACCACGATGAAAAGGACCTCTTTCTCCGACACCAGCGACACGCCCAGGAACTGTTCGGCCCGCTCCATGCCCGTGCCTTTGGCGTGGATCACCGTCCCCCCGCCGGCGCCCGCGCCCCGGGCGGCGTCCATCACCAGTTCGGTGTAGCCCTGGTTGGCCACGGTGACCAGCAGCTCGTATTTGGTGTCCTTCAAGGTCGATTCCTCCCCTATGGTAAAGTCCTGGCCCGCCGTCAGGAAGGCCAGCTGGTTTTTCCCGCCGATGCTGGAAAGGGGCACCGTAAAGGCGATGCCCGTGCCCGGCACGTCAATCATCATCTCTTTCTGCAGACCCTGTTTGGCCTGCCGCCACACCGCCTGCGTCACCACGGCAAAGCTGATGGCTTTTTCCCGCTTTTCCATGCCGAAGTAGTCCAGCATCTCGCTGGCCGCCGTGCCCTGCCCCACGGCGCACAGGGCCGTCTCGATGCCGCACCGCCGGTAAAAGGCCCCGAACCGCGGCGCATTGTGCCGGTCCGACACGGTGATCATCCAATATAGTTCGTTCATGATCCACTTCCTTTCACAGCTCGATGATGGCGTCATCGTCCAGCAGGTCGAAGGCGTGGGCCATACGGGCCATTTTTGCCTCGCCCCGTTTTTTGCGCACCTGGGAGAACACGCCCAGCAGCTGGATGGTGATAAGAGGCGTCATGGCCACCATGGCCACCACGCCGAAGGCGTCGGTGACGATGTTGCCGCCCACGGCCACGCAGGCCCCCTGGGCAAAGGGCAGCAGGAAGGCCGCCGCCATGGGGCCGGAGGCCACCCCACCCGAGTCAAAGGCGATGGCCGTGTAAATTTTCGGCACAAAGAACGAGATGCCCAGCGCCAGCGCATAGCCGGGGATGAGGAACCACAGGATGGAGATGCCCGTGAGCACCCGCACCATGGCCAGCCCCAGGGAGACGGCCACGCCGACGGACAGGGCCATGCCCATGGCCCCGGCGGAGATGGCGCCGTCGGTGATCTCCTCCACCTGTTTGTTCAGCACGTAGACCGCCGGCTCGGCCCGCACGATGAAAAAGCCCATGACCATGGCGATGGGCACGACCACCCAGGGATGGGCCAGCCCGGCCAGGACCTGGCCCAGGTAGTTGCCCGCGGGCAGAAACCCCACGTTGACGCCGGTGAGGAACAGCACCAGGCCGATGTACGTATACACCAGGCCCACCAGAATTTTCAGCAGGCTGCGTCCGGGCAGGCGCAGCACCAGCAGCTGGAACGCGCCGAAGAACAACACGATGGGCAGCAGCGACAGGGCGATCTCCTTCATATAAGTAGGAAAGCCCACGCCGAACAGACGCCACAGGGCCACGGAATCGGCGATGTCGGGGATGACGGGCGCCGTGTAGGCGCCGCCCTGGGGCGCGTACAGCATGCCCAGCAGCAGCACGGCCAAAATGGGCCCGATGGAGCACAGGGCCACCAGGCCGAAGCTGTCGTTGGCGGCGTGGCGGTCGTCACGGATGGCGGCAATGCCCATGCCCAGGGCCATGATGAAGGGCACGGTCATGGGGCCCGTGGTGACGCCGCCGGAATCAAAGGCCACGCTGAGGAAATTTTCCGGCACCAGGAAGGCCAGCAGGAACACCACCGCGTAAAACGCGATAAGCAGCTGCGGCAGGGGGATGCCCAGCAGCATGCGCAGCAGGGCCACCACCAAAAACAGGCCCACGCCCACGGCCACCGCCACGATCAGCACCATGTTGGGCACGGCGGGCACCTGGTTTGCCAGCACCTGCAGGTCCGGCTCGGAGATGGTGATGATGAACCCCAGCAGGAAGGACAGCCCGATGACCACCAGCAGGTTTTTGCTTTTGGTCATGCTGGTGCCCACGCGCTCGCCCATGGGGGTCATGGCCATCTCGGCGCCCAGGGTGAAAAACATCATGCCCGCGATCAGCAGCACCGCGCCCAGTTAAAAACACAGCAAGATACTGGGGGAAATGGGCGCGGCGGTAAAACACAGCAGCAGCACGATGCCGATGATGGGCAGTACCGCCCGCAATGCCTCCTGCAATTTCTCTTTCAATTTTTCCTTACTTTTCAAGCGCGCACCTCGCTTCCGGACTCTGCTGCCCCTTCTTTATTCCAGGGCGATATTTGTCCAATTTGTATTATAGTACTATAAGTATAGCACAAAAAGGCGCGTTATGTCTTGGTCTTTTCCCCTTTACGAAGAAAAAAGATTCTCTTCCTGTCCGCCCCGCCCTTGCATATCGGCCCGGAAAAGACTATAATGGGGCAAAAATATAAGGGAGGGACTGCGATGGATCATTCGATCGTGTATTTCAGCAGGACCGGCAATACCGCACGGCTGGCCGAGGCCCTGCGGGAGGCCCTGGGCCCGGAGGGGTGCCGCTGGTTCGGCCCGCCGGCCCCCGCGGCCGCCGAGGCCCCGGTGCTGTGCGTGGGCTTCTGGACGGACAAGGGCATTTGCAGCGAGGACTGTCAGGCCTTTCTGCGCGACCTGCGCGGCAAAACGGTGTTTTTGTTCGGCACCGCCGGCTTCGGCGGCGACCCGGCGTACTATGAGAAGATCCTGGCCAACGTGAAGGCCTGCCTGGACGGCTCCAACACCATCGCGGGCACCTTCATGTGCCAGGGCCAAATGATGCCCATGGTGCGCGCGCGCTACGAGCAGCAGCTTGCCCAGGACCCGGCGAACGCCGCCGCCCGCGGCATGCTGGAAACCTTTGACCGCGCGGTCGGCCACCCCGACGCGGCCGACTTGGCAGCCCTGTGCGCGGCCGCCCACGCGGCGCTGTGAGGCATAGGATAACCAACGCCCCGGCCCCGAAGGCGTGCCCGCGCACGAAACCGTCGGCTTCCGCGTTCGATACAAGCAGAAAGCCCGGCGATCCTGAGGGATCGCCGGGCTTTTTTACGCCGCCCCAATCAAGGCCGGGGCTTTGCGGTTTGGCTTGTCAGGGCGTAAATTCCGCCGCCAGGATGTCCATCAGCAGCTCGTCGTGCCAGGCGCCGTTGCACCAGTAGCATTCCCGCCGGCGGCCGGCCAGGCGGAAGCCCACCTTTTTATAGGCGGCGACGGCCCGCGCGTTGAAATCGAACACCCGCAGGCTGACGCTGTGCAGGCCCAGCGTGCCAAAGGCAAAGCCCAACAAAAGGCGCAGCACCTCCGGCCCATAGCCTTTGCCCCGGTTCTCCTCGTTGCCGATGAACAGGCCCACCTCGGCCGTGCGGCTGGGCCAGGAGATGTCCTGGATGCCGCAGTTGCCCAGCAGCACATCGTCGGCCGCGCGCACGATGGCAAACTGCGTGGCGCCCTCGTTCTGGGCCAGCCAGGCGCGCTCGCCTTCCAGGCCCTGGACGCGCCAGGTGACACCCACGCCGTCGGTGACCGCCGGGTCGTTCAGCCAGCGCACGTACTGGGGCGCGTCCTCCGCGCGCATGGGCGACAGGTACACCCTTTCCCCCGCCAGTTTTTTCACGTAATCCATCCCATAGCCCTCCCCGGTGTAAAATTGTTTTTATGATAGCACCGGCCCCGCCCTGGCGCAAGTTACAAAAAGATGACGCGCAGATATGTTGACACACGGTGTCCGGTTTGAGATGTTATCATCATCACAAAGGAGGATGATCAGCGTGGCATTCGATTTTAAAAAGGAATATAAGGAATTCTATCTGCCTCCGCAGGAGCCGCAGATCGTGACGATCCCGCCGATGAACTACATTGCGGTGCGCGGGATGGGCGACCCCAACGAAGAGGGCGGCGCTTATCAGCAGGCGGTCGGTATTTTGTACGCCATTGCCTATACCATCAAAATGAGCGGCAAGGGAGCCCATAAGATCGACGGCTTTTTTGAATATGTGGTGCCGCCCCTGGAGGGCTTTTGGTGGCAGGAGGGGACGGCCGGCATGGATTATTCCAACAAAAGCGGCTTTTGCTGGATCAGTGTGATCCGGCTGCCGGATTTTGTGAAGCGCGGGGATTTTGACTGGGCCGTTGCCCATGCCTCGGCAAAGAAGAAGCTGGACTGTTCGCCCGCCGAATTTATTACGGTGGACGAGGGGCTGTGCGTGCAAAGTATGCACTGCGGTTCCTACGATGACGAACCCGCCACCGTGGCCCGGATGGATCGATACCTTGCCGACCGCGGCTATGAAAACGACCTCAGCGGCAGCCGCCTGCACCACGAGATCTATCTCTCCGACCCGCGGCGGACCGAGGTGGCGAAGCGAAAAACCGTGATCCGGCATCCCGTCAGGTTAAAATAGCGCCCTTTCCGGACGGCGCATCCAAGGCGTACAAAAGCCCGGCGACCCCTCAGGATCGCCGGGCTTTTGTATTTCGCTTTAGTTGAGGATGACCAGCTCGGTCTCCGGGTCGAACAGGTGCAGCTTCGCGGTGTCCAGGGCCACCGTGACGTCGCTGCCGTTTTTGGCCTTGCTGGTGGGGGCCACGCGGGCCGTCATCTTGTAGCCCTTGTAGGTCAGGTACAGATAGATCTCGCTGCCCATCAGCTCGCTGACTTCCACGTTGGCGACGATCTTCGCGTCGGCGTGCTTCTCCAGGAACTCGGCGTCGTCCTTGATATCCTCGGGGCGGATGCCGGCCTTGATGGCCTTGCCCACGTACTCATCCAGCTTGGGCGTGACCTTCTCGGGCTTGATCAACAGCTTGTCGTCGCCCAGATCCACGAAGTACTTGTCGCCCTCTTTGGTCAGGGTGGCATCCAGGAAGTTCATCTGCGGGCTGCCGATGAAGCCGGCCACGAACATGTTGCAGGGATAATCGTACAGGTTCTGCGGAGTGTCCACCTGCTGGATCAGGCCGTCCTTCA
>CAJMEU010000064.1 GCA_905212515.1 uncultured Oscillospiraceae bacterium
TGCCGGGGATCATGATACTGCCGATGGCTGCGGTAGTGGCGGGGCCGGAGCCGCGATGCAGAGCGAGCGTTTCTTTCGGATCGGACCGTTCCGCTGGCCATCGCCTAACCATGCGAACCTGCAAGCGTTCCGAACGCAGACCGGGTTGGATATGGTCCAAGCCGATGCCATCCAGTATCTTCTGCGCAGGGTCCCTGTCAATCTTTCTCGCGCCATTGCCCTGTCTATCGCCAAAAACCTCCTGCTCTCTTTCTATGGACTGGAGGATCCGGCAGTGGTGGAGCAGGACCTGGAAAGCTTGAACGTTGCACAGCTTACCCCACTAGAAGACCTCAACGACCGAGCACACCGGATGGAAGAGGTCTACCGCCATGAAGAAAAGCTGCTGGCTTTCATTGCCGAAGGCAACGAACCCAAAGCGCTGGCCGAAAGTCACTTTTTTGTGCACACCGGGATGGACCAGCGGCTTAACAACCGCCTGCTTTCCCGTCGCTCGCTGGCGTACTCCACCAATACCCTGTTCCGCAAGGCCGCGCAGGGGGCCGGTGTACACCCGCTGTTCTGTGATGAGATCAGCGAAAAGTTTGCCCAGCGTCTGGAGCTGTGCAGCACCTCGCAACAGATCGACCGGCTGCATGCCGAGATGATCCATGAATACTGCCAGCTCTGCCGCCAACAGGCCACCCGGGGATATAGTCCCAATTTGCAAAAGGTCATGCAGTATATCCAGTTGAATCTCAGTCAGGACCTTTCGTTGAGGTCCATTGCCCGCGGAGTTAATTTTTCGCCAGCCTATATCTCGCGGCAGTTCAAAAGTGAGGTCGGCGTATCCCTGGTGGGTTACATTGCCGCCCGCCGGGTGCATGTTGCCTGCCAGCTGCTGGAAAAAACCGCCATGACCGTACGGGAAATTTCCTGCTATGTCGGGATCCCGGACTGGAACTACTTTATCAAAGTTTTCCGAAAGGAAAAGGGTTGCACCCCCATCCAGTACCGAAAGAGGACCCGCCAGAAAGCGGAATAATTTTCGACTTGACAGCGGCGCGGGCTGTCTGCTAATATGAAAAAAGAAAAAACAGAAGAGGTAGCATCCCCCTTTGGGATGCCGACAAACAGGGACCCCCCTGCTTCCTGGGGTAGACCTATTTGTCGGCGTCGCCCGAAGGGGGATTTTCGTTTCGGCAGCGCCCCGACAGCAGACTGCCGCTGTCCGACAGAAAGGAGCCTCCATGGAAAACAGCCTTGATATGACGGCCGGCAGCCCGGCGCGGTTGCTTTGGCGCTTCACCCTACCCACCCTGGCCGGGAACTTGCTGCACCAGGCCTATTCCATCACCGACAGCGTGATGGTGGGCCAATACCTCGGCCAGACGGCGCTGGCGGCCGTAGGCTGCACCGCCCCTGTCGTCATGCTGCTGGCGGCGCTGATGATTGGGATCAATGTGGGCGTAGGAATCCTGATCAGCCAGTATTTCGGCCGCAGGAACTTTGCACGCATCCGCCGGGCGCTGGTAAACAGCCTGTACCTGGGGCTGGCGATCGCGGCCGTCCTGGTGTTTACCGGCCTTGTACTGACTGAGCCGATCCTGCGTTGGATGGGGACTCCCGAGGGCCCCTTGAAGGACGCGGCCGCTTATCTGCGCATCAATTTTTCCACCACCCTCTGCCCACTATTTTACTATCTGTTCTCCAGCGTTTTTCGCGGCATGGGCGACAGCCATACCGCCCTGTACTGCCTGATCGTCGCCGCACTGGGCAATGTGGGCCTGGATGTGCTGTTTGTAGCGGTGTTCCGGTGGGGTGTGGCGGGCACGGCCTGGGCCACTGCGCTGGCGCAGGCGCTCTCGGCGCTGTTCGCCGCCGTCCTGCTTTACCGCCGCTATCCGATGCTACGCCCGCACAGAGAGGATCTGCCTGTCGACCGCCGGCTCTTCGGCCGAATCACCCGGCTGGCGCTACCCGTCGCCCTGCAGTCTACCTTCAACAATTTAAGCAACGTCATCGCCCAAAGCGGCGTCAACACTTTTGGCGAATCGGTCATGGCCGCCTACACCGCCGCCAACCGCATCGGCACCCTGGCCCTGATGCCGGTGGAGACTATCGCGTCCTCGCTGTCGGTTTATGCCGGGCAGAACCACGGCGCGGGCCGGGTTCGGCGCATCCGACAGGGCATCCGGGCCGCCCTTTTGCTCTCACTGGGCGCAAGTGCAGTTATGGCTGCCGTTCTGCTGCTGGGCGGCGGGTCCCTGACCCGCCTGTTCCTGACCGAGCCCTCCCCCACAGTGCTGGCCGTAGTGCAACGCTACCTGCTGATCACCGCAGTGCCGGGTATTCTGAACGCTGTGATGAGCATTTACCAGCAGACTCTGCGCGGTGTGGACCGTCCGAACCAGGCGCTGGCTGGCGGCCTTATGCAGCTGGCGACCAAGATCGGCGCCGTGGCTGCAGGCGCCTGGCTGCTGCACGACCTGGATGTGGTCTGGCTGGGATGGCCGCTCTCCTTCGTGGCGGGCAGCATCGTTCCCTATTTTTGCTGCCGCCGATATTTCTACACAGCCGAAAAAACGGCCTCACTGCCCGATTGACCACCCTATATTTCGCCGTTCCACGCACAAGGCAAACATGCCGTCATGACAAAGGAGCTGCTTCCAATGAAACATCAAGCTATGAACCCCTATCTACCGCTGTACGAATACATTCCCGACGGCGAGCCGCGGATCTTCGGCGAGCGGCTCTATCTCTACGGCAGCCACGACAAAGCCGGCGCGTCCCAGTTCTGCGTAGGCAACTACGTGGTGTGGAGCGCCCCACTGGACGACCTGGGCGACTGGCGGTATGAAGGCGTCAGCTACACCTACGCCCAGACCGGCGCGTCCCTTGCAGCGGCCGGCAACCTGGCTGCCCCCGACTGCGTACAAGGCCCGGACGGGCGCTATTACCTGTTCTATAACCGCGGCGCGCGCAATGCCTGCGAGGTGGCGGTCAGCGACCGGCCCGAGGGGCCTTTCCAATACCTGACCAACGTCGCCTTCCCCGACGGGACCGAGCCGCGCACCAAGCTGTTCGACCCCGGCGTGTTGATCGATGAGGACGGCCGCGTCTATCTCTACACCGGCTTTGTGCCCACCCCCGGCTCCCCATGGCTCCACGTGGCCGGACGCTACAGCCTTGGCTTTGAACTGGAGCCTGACATGCACACCATCAAGGCCGGCCCCGTAGAGGTGCTGCCCGGTTGCCTGGCCGCCAAAGGCACCGAATTTGAAGGCCACGGCTTTTACGAAGCCTCCTCGCCGCGGAAGATCAACGGCCGTTATTATCTGGTCTATTCCTCCGAGCAGAGCCACGACCTGTGCTATGCAGTGTCGGAACAGCCGCTCTCCGGCTACCACTACGGGGGCATCCTTGTCTCCAACGGTGACTTCAGCTACCGCGGCAACGCCACCGCCAAAGCCCCCTACGGCAATACCCACGGCGGACTGGTGCAGCTCCACAGTCGGTGGTACATTTTCTACCACCGCCAGACCCACGGGATCGAATGTTGCCGCCAGGGCTGCGCCGAACCAGTCGAGCTGGACGCGGCCGGACGTTTTCATCAGGCGGAGATGACCAGCTGCGGGCTCAATGGCGGCCCGTTGGCCGGTTTGGGGCGATACAACGCCTGCTATGCCTGCAACCTGACCCACGAGAGCATCGGGAAGGAACGGCTGACCATCCGCCGCTGTGTGCGGGATGACCAGCCTCATATCTATGAACAGCCCTCCCCGGATGGGGACCCCCGCCATGCGCTGCACTATATCGCCAATATGCAAAACGGCACGATAGCCGGGTTCAAATATTTCGTTTTGGGGCAGGCCACCTCCATCCGCCTGCGCCTGCGTGCAGCCGATGCTGGCCGGATAGAGGTCTTTCTCGATGACCGCTGCACGCGGCTTGCCGCCCGTCTGGCGTTTGGCGCCTCGGCAGACTGGCAATGGCTCCGTGCGGACCTTTCCGCCCCGGAGGGGGTGTTCCCGCTCTTTTTCCGCCTGCGCTGTCCCGGCCGGGTGGACTGGATAGAGTTTGAACTATGCTGAGTTCCATACTTAAACGAAAGGAATTTGACCGATGCCTGTGAACCAAGTGATTCAGACCCTGCTGGCAGGCAGGGCCAACAACTACATTCTGCCCTTCCTCTGGCTGCACGGCGAGGACGAATCCACCCTGCGCGAGATGATGGCGGCGGTCGACGGCGCAAACTGCAAAGCGGTCTGCGTCGAGAGCCGCCCGCACCCGGATTTCTGCGGCCCCCGATGGTGGGCTGACATGGACGTAATTCTGGACGAGGCCCGTCGCCGCAACATGCAGGTGTGGATTTTGGACGACAGCCATTTCCCGACCGGTTTTGCAAACGGTGCTGTCAAAACTGCGCCGGAATCTCTGTGCCGTCAGAGCATTTTCTGCCGCCGCCAGCCTCTGCCCGAGGCGTCGGGACCCGTGACGCTCGACCTGCGTGCCGCCGGGCTGATGGACGCTCCCCAGCGCACCTACGCCAACGCCGCCGAGGCCGCCTACTGTGGCAAGCCGCCCGCCCGGGTCTTTGATCCCGCCACCGACCGCTTGTTGACCGTGCAGGCCGTGGGCGCCGACGGAAGCGCGGCCAACTTGACGCCCTTTGTGCAGGGCACGGCGCTAACCTGGGCCAAGCCCCACGGCACGTACACACTGCAGGTGGTCACGGCCAGCCGAAACGCAGGCTGCCACCGCGACTACATCAATATGACCGACCCAACCAGCGTGCGATTGCTGCTCGACGCCGTGTACGAACCCCACTGGGCGCACTACGCCGCCGATTTTGGCCGCACGATTGCGGGCTTTTTTTCCGATGAGCCAGAACTGGGCAATGGGTTCCTGTACGAAAAAGGAAACATGCTGGGCTGCGGCCAGGACTTGCCCTGGAGTGCCCCGCTGGAAACCGCTTTAGCCGAAGCCTTCGGGCCCGGCTGGGCCAGTGCGCTGCCGCGCCTTTTTATGCAGGATGAAAGTGACGCTACCGCCCGTATCCATACCCTTTATATGGACTGCCTGACGAAACTCGTACGGCAGAATTTCAGTGAGCAGGTCGCCGCCTGGTGTCACACCCGCGGCGTGCAGTATATCGGCCATATGATCGAGGACGGCGGCCAGCACTGCCGAACAGGCTCGGGCCTTGGACATTATTTCCGTGGCCTGCAGGGGCAGGATATGGCCGGCATTGACGACATCGGCGGGCAGGTGCTGCCGCAGGGCGAGGACGCGCCGCGGGCCGACGCTCTAGGCCGCCCGCGGGACGGCACGTTCTACCATTACGGCTTGGCCTCTCTGGCCGAGAGCGCCGCAGCGCTCGAGCCTGGCAAGCAGGGCCGGGCTATGTGCGAGATCTTCGGGAATTACGGCTGGGCCGAAGGGGTACGGCTGGAAAAATATTTGGCTGACCACTTTCTTGTGCGTGGCATCGATTATTTTGTGCCCCATGCTTTTACCGCCAAAGCCTTCCCTGACCCGGACTGCCCACCGCACTTTTACGCTCACGGCCACAATCCCCAATATCGCCATTTCGGCCGGCTGATGGCCTACATGAACCGGGTCTCTACGTTGACGTCCTCCGGTCCGCATGCCGCACCGGTGGCGGTGCTCTATCACGGTGAAGCCGAATGGTGTGACCCCGAGGCCATGCCCTTTGAGCAGGCGCTGCGCCCCCTGTATGACGACCAGATCGCCTGCCGGGTGCTGCCCACAGACGTGTTTGGAGAGCCTGAGCGCTACCGCACTGTGCTGGGCAACCCGCTGCTGGTCAACGATCAGCCCTATCGGGCGGTTGTGGTGCCAGGGGCCAGGCGGATGCCTATCGTGGCGGCCAACGGGCTGGCAACGCTGGTGGAAGCCGGGTTGCCAGTGTTCTTTGCGGGCCGCCGCCCGCAGGCCCTGTGCGAAGGCGGCCCCCTCCCCACCGCGCTCCGCGCCTGCCCGGTGGTGGAGCCCGCCGCGCTGCCCGAGGCGGTGCGCGCCGCCGGGATCGCCGCCCCGGTGCTGACGCCCCAGAATGACCGCCTGCGCCTGTTGACGGTGGAGGGCAGCACGACCGCCGTCCTGATCGTCAACGAGGGAACCGCTCCCTTCCGCGGCACACTGACTCTGCCCGGACTAGGGGGATCCTGTTACTGGTACGATCCCTGGGCGAATCGCTGCGAACCTGCTGACGCCGCCAATACCCTGGGCGGCCTGCGGGTGGTGGTGTGCATCGATCCCCTTCAGCCGCGCGCCCTCGTGCTTGGCGACCTGCCCGCTGGCGCCACGCTGCACAAGCCCCCGGCTGTGGGCGCGGCGATTCCGCTGCATTGGACGCGCGCGGTCTGTGAAGGCGCGGCCTACCCGGATTTTGGCCCGGCACAGCCGGTGACCCCGCCCACGCTGGCTGTGGAGCAGCCGGAATTCTCCGGCTTTGTACGCTACGAAACACACTTCGTTCTAGATGCTGCCGCGCCGCTGGTGCTGACGATCACCGATGCCGCCGAGGGCGTCGAGGTGTTCCTCAATGGCGAGAGCGCGGGCATACAAATCGCTCCGCCTTTCGTATATGAGTTGGCAGGTCAGCCCGGGGAGAACTCGCTTGTCATCGAGGTCGCCACGACCCTCGAGCGCCAGTGTTATCCCTTGCTGCAGGGCTATGCGAAACTGCTCGCTTCGCCTCCCGCCTGCGGCAGCGGGATCACCGGCTCGATCACATTGAAAGCAGCGTGCAAATAATATACCTTAATTGGCATACATGAACTGACGCAACCTTTTTGTGTATCCTGTGGGGGCCTTGGTTGTTCTGTCAAGGCTTTCCCGCTCTACAATCACAGGTAACAGAAAAATATCCGGCTCCACGGGAAAGCGGGTGCGAAATACTCCGTACGGCGGTGCAGGGCATCGGCCTGGCATCCGGCACGGAGCAGCCCAAACCAGATGCCGGGCTTTGCAGACCGCCCTCAGGACAGAATAGTCTCTGCCTAGAGGAGAGGAAGGCACTTTTCGGCAGCGGTAACAGCCTGAAATCCTGCTGAATTTTTCCAGTGAATGACGGTTTTTGCAAACGCAGCGATTGGACGTCCAAACGCAACTTTGGGAAAGACCTGATCCATCTGTTATCTGAATGGGAAAAAGGGGGCGCGCAAAAAACACGTCGCCCCCTGCACAAAGCAAAAGGCCGTTCAGTACACTCTGTGAGTTGTACTGAGCGGCCTTTCTCTGATTGGTCTCCTCATTCAAAGTACTTGCGTCCGCTTTTCTCGCTTCTAGGTCAGGAGGGAAGCGTCAAAGGCTGACATATAGTCGATATACTTCTGATTATAGAGCACATCCCGAATAACAGACCGCGTCCGCCGCTCCCCGTCCCTGGGAGAAGGAACGCTCTGCTTAATACGGCTTGGAGAAAGGATTGGCAAGGCCGATCGGGGAGTATCCTAAACTCTGGATAAACGGTCAAGCGCAGTGAAAATAGAGCGATTTATTTTAAGGGAGCACCAGCAGACAAGAACACTGTTTCCTCGAGGTCATATCCGCAGTAAAAAGATCAGAAAAACAAGGAAATCGAAAACCGGTCTGTTTCAGCGTACGCCCTGATAAAGAAGAGGGGCGGTTTTCACTAAAAAAACGGCGTCAACGCCGGCAGCAGCACGGCTGTCAGTATGCCGGCCACAACGAGGGAAAGACTGCTGACGGCGCCGCAGCGTTCGCTCAACTCGGCTGCCTTGCTGGTGCCGATGACATGCGCCGCCGTGCCGAATGCCACCCCCTGTGCCACTTCGCCTTGAATGCGGAACAGCTTGCACAGCCCCGTGCCGCAGATACTGCCGCCGATGCCGGTTGCGATAATGGCCGCGCTGGTGATGGCCGCAATGCCGCCGTATTGCTCCGACAAGGCAATGCCCATGGCCGTGGTAATACTTTTGGGCAGCAGTGAGATGATAAGCTGTGGATTCAGCCCAAACAAGCGGCCAAGGCCAAAGATGCAGCTGAGGCTGGTAAGCGTTCCGCCTGCGACACCGGCCAATATTGCCGGCAAATCCTTGCGCAGTATCCGCAGCTGCTCGTACATCGGCAGTGCAAGACAGATGGTGGCGGGCGTCAGCAGCCAGCCGAGTTTCGCCCAGCCGCTCTGGTATTCCGTATTCGGCAGTTTCAGCACAAACAGTACAGCCGCGACCAATATCACCGATACCACAATGGGGCTGCACAGCGGGCTGTTCCATTTTTTACGCAGCCACAGTGCCGCCTGGTAGGCCGCCAGCGTGAGGGCGACCGCCCAAAGGGTGGTGCCGTGCAAAAATTCAGCCATTTCTTTTGCCGCCTTTCTTCAGCACAAGTTGTGTCAGCTTGCCGGATACACCAAACGTCAGCACCGTAGATACCGCAATAATAACGACAATCGGCGGCAGCAGCGGCACAATCGTCCGCCAGTGCTCCGTAAGATTGACGGTTGGTGCCACAAACAGGATCGGCATCGCGGCAATCAGCCATTGTGCGCTCTCCTTGATTTGCCCGGGATCTATTATCTGCAGGCACAAAGCTGCAAAGAGCAGAAGCAATCCGTAAATAGCGGCAGGCACCGGCAGGGGAAGCAGTGCATGCAAAGTTTCCCCCGCAAAAGAAAATGCCAGTAGAATGGTGATTTGTTTCAGGTACTTCATTTTCCACACCTCGCGTTTTTTAAACCACAAAATCCGGCGGATGGTAAACACCCGCCGGTTTTTGACCGGTAGAATCAATCTCGTAAAAGAATTTGTGCCCTTATCGGGTTCGGTAACGCCGGCTCACATCCACTCGGACGGGTCGGTCCAACCGCGTTTCCCAAGGAACTTATCCAAATCCAGCCTGGCGGCCTGCTCCTTGGTCAGCCTGGCGTCCGTCAGGCGCGCCCAACCGCTTTTTGCGGCGGCGGTCAAAGCATCGGCGGGCTTCAGCAGGTTCAGCAACGGCTCGCCGGCTTCAAAGCGGCGCGCGTTCTCGCGGATGATCTCAATGCTGCGGCCTGCGCGGTGCGGCACCTGCGGGGTGCAGTGCGGCGTAATGTACACGTTCGGATGCTGCCACAGCGGGTGGTCGGCCGGCAGCGGCTCCTCCTCGAGCACGTCCAGGCCGGCGCCGCCGAGTTTGCCCTCGTGCAAGGCTTTCAGCAAATCCTCCGTGCAGACAATGCCGCCGCGCGCCATGTTGACCAAAAACGCGTCCGGCTTCATTTTGCAGAAAGCGTCATAATCCATCATGTGGTAGGTCTCGTCCGTCAGGGCAAGGGTCAGGATGACGAAATCCGCCTCTTTGAGAATCGGGTCGATGGTATCGCCGTCATTGCCGCACAGTTTGACGTCAAGCTCGTCCGCGCCCTGAATGGGGGACTTATCAAAGCCCATCACGTTCATGCCGAGCGCTTTCAGGCGGGTCGACAGCATCCGGCCGTTGTTGCCCATGCCGATGATGCCGGCCGTGCGGCCATACAGGCCGCGCCAGCTATTGCTGCCCTCCACGCCCCAATGGCCTGCCGCCTGTGCGGCCAGAAGCTCCTTGGTATGGTAGCAGGATTGCAGCATAAAGTAGATGCAGTGCTCGGCCAATACGGGTGCGCTGCGCCCTGCGGCCCCCGTTACCGGAATACCGCGCGCGAACACCTCCGGCCGTGCGGAGCCGTTCAGCCCCGCATGGTCGCAGTGGATCCACTTTAAGCGGTTCTCTCCCAGCAGGCAGTTGTCCACATCCCCCAGAACAATGGCGACATCGGCATCTTTCACCTCCTCGGTCAGCCTGTCCTTGTCGTAAAAATCGACATAGCAAAAATCCGCCTCCGGGAAAACGTTGCGCAAAGCCCGCATATCTTCTTTATTATACCACAGAGTGGTAACAACCTTATTGATTTTCGGCATTAAAATTGCCTCCTTTTCTCAGCGGCCAATTTTGATGCCGGTCAGGTGTTCATAGTACTTGGCGATGGCGCTGTGGTCGTTTTGCCCGCAGCCGTTGTTGTGCAGCCATTGCAAAATCTCCTGCACCTCGGCTGTCATGGGCACGGGTGCGCCCACGGTGTGGGCGCAATCCAGCGCATTGTTCAGGTCCTTAATATGCAGGTCAATCTTGAAGCCGGGCTTATCGTTGCCGGCCATCATCATAGGGCCTTTGGCATTCATGACGGTAGAACCAGCGAGGCCGCCCTGAATGGCTTGGAAAACCAGTTCCGGGTTAACCCCGGCCTTCTGGGCCAAGGTAAAGGCCTCGGCAACAGCTTGGATGTTGCAGGCCACGATGATCTGGTTTGCCAATTTGGTGGTGTTGCCTGCGCCGACTTCGCCGCAGCGAACGACGGAAGCGCCCATCGTCTCCAGCAGAGGCTTGTACTGGTCGAATATCTCCTGCTTGCCGCCGACCATGAAGGACAAGGTGCCGTCGATCGCCTTCGGCTCGCCGCCGGAAACAGGAGCGTCGAGCATCTCAACGCCCTTTTCCGCAAGGGCTGCCGCAATCTCTTTGCTGGCGACCGGGTTGATCGAGCTCATATCAATGAAGACCTGACCGGCTTTCATGTAGTTGACAACACCAGTCTCCGGGGTGAGCATCACGCTCTTGACATGGGGAGAGTTGGGGAGCATGGTCATCACAACGTCGCAGGTTTCGCCGATCTCTTTGTTGGAGGCGGCTTTTGCACCGGCGGCAACGATCTCCTCCACCGCGGCTTTGTTCAGATCACTGACAGTCAGGTCGCAGCCCGCCTTGAGCATGTTCTTTGCCATGGGCTTGCCCATGATACCAAGGCCAATTAAACCGATCTTCATCATAAAGTCCTTCTTTCTGTTTTATAAAAATATTTCTTGCCTGTTTCGGACATCTGGCATAAGCCGGGGAAGCATCAACGTGTTTCCTGCCCCGTTTTTTTGATCACGCCAGTTCAAAGGTGCGCCGCGCAATACCCAGTTCCTCGTTGGCGGGGATGACCCGCACACACACCCCGGAATCGGGAACGGAAATCACTGCCGCGCCCTCGCAGTTCTCGTTGGCCTGCCCGTCCAGCTTTACACCCAGCGGCGCCAGCTTTTCGCACACCATCGCACGGATACGGGCAGAGTGCTCGCCGATACCTGCCGTAAATACAAGATAGTCCAGCCGCCCGAGGTCCAGGTAAAAGGCGCCGATGTAGTGCACGATGCCGTTGATAAAAACATCCACAGCCAGCTTTGCACGCGCATTGCCCGCATCGGCCGCTTCTTGTACGTAGCGCAAATCATTGCTGACGCCCGAAATGCCGAGCAGACCGCCCTTTTTCTGGCAGCCCGCCAGAATTTCCTCTTCCGTAAGCCCTTCCTGTTTCAGAAAGTAGATCAAGGTGGGGTCCATGTCACCGACGCGGTTGGCGTGGATCAGGCCGGTTTCTAGGCTCATGCCAAAACTGGTGTCCACGCTTTTGCCGTTGCGGATCCCGCAGATGGAGGAACTGCCGCCGAGGTGGCAGGAGATCGCGCCGTACTCTTTTTTTTCGGCGTTCAGCACATCGGCAATGTAGCCGTGGGATGCACCGTGATAGCCCAGCCGCTGCACGCCGTAGTTTTCGTACCACTCGTAGGGCACGCCGTAGAGTTTGCGCTCGAGAGGGATATCCCGGTGGAATGCCGTTTCAAAAACGCCCACATGCATCGCGTCCGGCAGTACGGCCTGCACGGTTTCAATGGCGTTCAGGTAGGCACTGTTATGGACCGGAGCCAGCGCGAGAAAATCGCGCATGCCCTGCATCACGCTTTCGTCGATTTTATGTGCGCCGTAGTGCCCCTTGGAGAGAACCGATTTATAGCCCACGCGCTCGATTTCGGCAATGTCCGAAAGCATCGTCCCCGCGCCCTTGGTCAGGCAGGTAAGAAACTTATCGATGCCCGCCTGATAATCGGGGATATTCTGCCCGGTCAGCTCCACCTTGTAGCCAGTGCCGCAGTTGCAGTAGCCGAAAATGGCGTCGTCCGAAGAGCCGACGCGCTCCACCTTGCCGGTGGCCAGGACTTCACAGCCGGGCATTTCATACAGCTTAAACTTCAGCGAAGTGCTGCCTGCATTGCAAACCAATATTTTCATCTTGCTCTCCTTACTCCAAGCCGCCGAGCAGATCAAGGATTTCCTGCATTTCCCGGTCGCCGCCCGCCGCGGGTTTCCACTCCACCTGAATCGCGCGGTAGCCCTGTTTTTCCAGCGCCGTGGCAAACAGCCTGGGGCCGACGTTCACCGTTACCAGTTCGGAACGGAACAGATTCAAGATCTTATTGCATTCCATGCGCGTCCATCTCCTTTTTCTGACGGATGATCTCACCGGCCAGCACGGCGGCACGGTAATTGGTCTGGCAGACGATCACGCCGGCATTTTTCAGTTGGCGCCGCTGCACGGCCATATCCTGCAAATCGGCGGTGGTGCCCAGCACCGAAGCGATAAAAATGAGGTGCCGGCCTTCGGCCTCGGCCATCTGCTGTGCCATTTTCACATCCTCCAACACGTAGCCGGTGGGGTCCATGTGGCCCGGCGGAGTCAGGATAAAGTCCATGGTGATCACGGCAACCTCGGGGTCGGCGGCCTCGCGCAGGATGGCAGGCCTGCGGATGCCGGGGTCGATTGCCGGGTGCGGACGGCCGAGGGTAAACTCCTCCTCGCCGTAGTCGATGCAGGTGTTCTCCACGCTGACATACGAATCTTTCAGCTTCCATTCCGGTTCCAATGGGCAGTTGGAGTTGATGCGGCCGATACGCTGCACCATGGCATGGGCGGCTTCATCCATATACGTGCCGCCGCTGTACATGCCGCGCAGATATTTCTGCTCCGGCGCCAGTTTTTTCACTTCTTCTGCGGCAATTTCCTGCAGCTCCGCTTCGCTTGCCAGCGGGTAATCGATCCCCACCAATGCAAGGCATTTCAGGGCGCAGTCATCCAGGCTGTCTGCATAAATGGCGCCCGAAGCTTCCACCGTTTCTCTGTCGCAGCCCATCAACAGGGCAACCACAGGCTTTTTGCAGGTTTTGATCCGCGCAAACACCTTGGGCAGCACCGTTTCTCCGGGCTTGCGGGTGATCAAGGCAATGTATTTGGTTTCTGGGTCGGCCTCCAGCGCATCAATGCCCATCAACATCATGATGCCTCCCACAGGGTCTTTACAATCGTTGCCGCCGGTGCCGATTGTCTGGCTGACACCTGTACCGGCTTCGTGCATGATGGCAGCCACGTGCTGGATGCCCGTGCCGGACGCCCCGCAGATGCCGAAGGGCCCGCGGTTGTTGATACTAGAAAGAACCAGCGCCGCGCCGTCGATGTTGGCAACGCCGCAGTCCGGCCCCATGCACAGCAAGCCTTTTTCGCGTGCCAGCTCCTTCATCTCGCGCTCTTGTTCCAGCGGGACATTGTTGCTGAACACCACACAGTGCAGGCCGAGGTTCAGTGCCTTTTTTACTTCGGAAAGCGCATATTCACCAGGCACGGCGATGGCGCAGAGGTTTGCCTCCGGATGCTTTTTCACGGCAGCTTTGGTGCTGACAAACGTTTCTTCCTCTTCGGCCTCCTCTGCCGGGATGGCATTTGCAAGCACATCGGCCACAGCCGCTTCAAACGCCGCCCTGGTGTCGCACGCGGCCACGATAACGGCATCGTTGGCCGTACACGCTTGGATCTCATCTGTCAAAAGCGCTGCGGCGGAAAGCTCTGCCTTAAAAGCCTCGGTCGCCATGCCCACATAGCCGGTCGCCACGCCGTCACAGCCGTTCAGGACGGTTGCGGCAAACAGGGTTTCCAGCGAATCCATATAGCGGCCCTTTTCAATTTTTGCAAAAACGCTCATATTTTCATCCTCCCGCACTGCGCCTGTTTGGCCTGAGCCTTACGCGCTTGGGCGGCAATGCCGCGCAGGGCCTCCTTGAAACATTCAAGCGGAAGCTCGGCCGCTCCTGCACCGCCTTGTCCGCCGGCGCGCAGTGCGGAACCGCCGTGGCTGACGGGCAGAATGTTGTAGCCCACGACTTTGCGGGCATCAACGCCCACCGGGAAGCCCGCAAAATCCTCCCACGGCACCGGCGCAAACGTGTGCTCGCCCAGCGAAACGGCGCGCGCCTTTTCTGTGCGGCTTTTTGCCTCGGCATAATTGGAGCCGGTCAGGCGCATATACGCCGGGCCCGCAATGGCCGACATGCCGCCAAGACCGTAAACCTCGGTCACGCAGCTGTCGCCGAGATAGCCGACCAGGTCCTCTTCTTTATAGGAAGGTTTGAGGAAGATACCCTTGATTTTGGGGGCGGCGGCAGTGTACCAGCGGTTGCCGGTTCCCGCCATCTGAATGCCGAATTCGACGCCGTTGCCACCCATACCCACCATGACCGTGGAAAGTGAAATGTTTTTGCAGCTTTGGGTAATGCTTTCGACCCCCGCCATCATCACATGCAAAAAGAAACGGTCGTTGGCCGCAATTTCCCGGATGATGGCTATTATCTGCGGGTGTTCACACTCCAGCAGCCAGGGCATCAGCTGAAGCGCAAGCCACATCCAAGCCGCGGGCTGGCGGTTCTGGTATTCGACGCCCA
>CAJMEU010000065.1 GCA_905212515.1 uncultured Oscillospiraceae bacterium
ACGGCGGAGCGCCGACTAGAGCAGAAAAGTGACCAAACTCTTGAGCGCCGCCTGCCTCAGATTGAAGGGGAGGATGGCCGGCACCAGCATGGCCACCACTTCGCCCACGGGCGCGCCCATGAACAGCGGCGTGAACACCAGGTTGCAGCCCACCATCACCAGCGTCTGCGTCAGGGTGCCCACGGCCAGGGCCAGCGCGGCGCCGCCCCGGGTGTGGCGCTGCCGGTAGATGAGACCGGCCAGCACACAGAAGCTGCCGGTGGCCAGGATGTGCATCACGATGCCGATCCAGCTGCTGGCCGCGCTGACGGTGAGGCCCTGGATGAGGCTGACCACGACCGTCAGCTGCAGGCCGGCCCAAGGGCCGAAGAGGAACATGCCGATAAAAATGGGGATGTCGGCCGGGTCGTACTCCAGAAACGGCGCGGCGGGCAGCAGCGGGAAATGGACGACGGCCACCAGTACGATGGCAATGGCCGCCAGCATGGCCAGGGTGACCATGCGTTTGGTGCGTGCTGTGGTTTGTGTTTTCATTGCGAAGACCTCCAGGCAAATTTTTTTGAGGCCTGTTTTAGGAAACAAAAAGCGTCCTTTCCATCTGGGAAAGGGCGCCATGACGCACGGACAGCGTCGTTTCTTTCATCCGGACTATACCGTCGGCTTCGGAATCTCACCGAATCAGCACCCCGGGAAGGGATGGTCGCGGGCTTTACCGCCGGTGGGGAATTTCACCCCGCCCTGAAACAGACTACACTTGCAGTATAGCGCAGATGGGCGATAAAATCAACTGTTTTCCAGAACCGCGCGCAAAATTTCATCGTTCACCTCCACCGCCACGTCTCCGGTACCCGGCAGGCTGTACACGACCCCATAAGTGCGCGCCACCCGCTGCTGGGCGGACAAGGGGCTAGGCGTTATCTCCACGGCCGCCAGCTCTTCCCGCGGGATCTTTCTACCTGTGTCCCGTTCGAACACGACGGACTGGGCCAGCAGGCCCAGATAACTGCCTGTTTCGTCGGTGACGGCCTCCTGCGTGACGCGATAGCGCTGCGCGCCATGCACCAGTACGCGGCAGTCCTGCCCCAGCGCCCAATCCGGCGTTTCCCCGCTTTCGGGGCGCGGGGCATACAGGGCGTGCCCCGCCGCGTCGGCTTCGGGCACCAGGGGATGCAGCGCGCCGGCGATCTCCACCAGCAGGCCGTTCTGCCGGGCCGTGTCCGCGTAAACACCCCCATAGGGTATCAGCGTCATCGGGTCCTCCTGCGCCAGGGCGCGCAGCACTTCATAATCGCCCAGGGCGGTGCTGGCGGCGAACCCGCCCGTTTCGTCCACCAGCATCCAGCGCTCCACCCGGCCCGTCCAGGCGCCTCGGCGTTCTTCCGGCGCCGTCTCGTTCAGCACGGCCCACGCGCCGTCCGGGCCGGACAAATGCGCCAGGCTGCCCTCTTCCAACGTATAGACAGGTTTGTCCCGGACTGCCGTCTCGCGCAGGTGCATCAAGGTCTCCAAAGCGCCGCAGCCGCACAGCTGCACGGCCAGCAGCAAGCAGACCAGGCCCATGGCCATCCGTTTCATCTTCATCACTCCTTTGGCTTTCATGATACAGGGGATTTCTGAAGATTTTATAAGGGCTGGAATAGATTTGTACCAAATGCGGCAAAAGTCGAAATATTTGATAATAAATTGATATTTGCTCTTTTTCGCTTATGTGGTACAATAAGAGCGAATCGTGACGACAAAGGAGGCGCCTGCCCTGACTGTTTTTGAGAATGTGGCCTGGACTGACCTTGTGCCCGGTGCCTTTTTCCTGGCGGCCTGTGTGGCCGGCGCTTTTTTGTGCGCCCGCCTGCTGGGCCCTTTGGTGGCAAAGGCGGCGCGCCGGCTGAACCACCCCCTGGTGGCGGATGCGGCCCAGGCCTTTTTGCGGCCTGCCGCTTACAGCCTGGCGGCGATCGGGGTATATGGCGGGGTTAAGCTTCTGCCTGCCCAGCTGCTGGCAGAAGCGCCCTGGCTGGGTGCGGTGGACGACCTGTGTGCCGCGGCCTGTATCGTTTTCTTTACCTGGGGCCTGGTGCGGGCCGGGCACGTGATCCCCGAGCTGATCGTGGGCATGGGCAGCAAACTGGACCTGGGGCTGGGCAAGGCGCTGGCCAATTTCCTCACCCGCATCTACCAGGCGGTGGTGCTGTTCATCGCCGCGGCCATGGTGCTGGGCGTGTTCGGCTTCAATGTGAACGGCGTGCTGGCCGGGCTTGGCCTGGGCGGCTTGTCCTTTGCCCTGGCCGGGCAGGATTTCGTCAGCAACCTGTTCGGCGGCGTGGTGCTGATCACCGAGCGGCCGTTTGAGATCGGCGATTGGGTGGCCACGCCCGATGTGGAAGGGACTGTGGAGGACATCACCCTGCGTTCCACCCGCATCCGCACGCTGGACGGCACGCTGACCACGGTGCCCAACCAGAAATTTTCCGCCGCCGCCATCACCAATTGGTCCCGCATGGACCGGCGTCTGGCCAAATTCACCCTGGGCCTTGAATACCGCACCCGGCCCGACGACGTGCGCGCCGTACTGAAGGATGTGCGGGAGATGCTGTGCACCCACCCTCACGTGCACGCGGATACTGTGCAGGCGCGCCTGTTGGATTTTGGCGCCAGCAGCCTGGACGTGACGGTGCAGTTCTACACCAAGGATACCGCCATCACTGAATACCGCGCCGTGCGCGAGGACATCAACTTCCGCATCCTGGACATTTTGGCTGCCCATCAGGTCAGCTTGGCCTTCCCTTCCCGCAGCATCTATTTTGCAGAGAATCCCCAAAGGAGTGACCCGTTATGAAACATTGGCCCATTCTTGCGGCCGCTTGCCTGCTGTGCCTGGCGCTGGCCGCCTGCGGCGGCAAAGCGCCCGCTTCTTCCGCCGCCGCGCCGCCTTCTTCGGCGCCCTCGTCCCAGAGCGCGGCCGACACCCAGCCCGCGTCCAGTGCGCCGGCCTCTTCCAGCGCGCCCGCTTCCTCTTCCAGCAGCGCTGCCGCGCCGGAAGAGGATACCAAACGCTATGTGACGCTGAACCTGGCCGGCACCGACCGCTCGGAACTGCTGACGCTGAACGCTCCGGCCGGCTGGAGCTTTGACGACCGCTCCACCTTCACCGACGAGAGCGGCGCCAAGGCGGCCGAGGTATTGGGCCTGTACCAGGTGCCAGACGAACTTTCTTTTCCGGCGGAACTGACCGAGGCCTACGATTATCACGAGGGTGATTTCCCCGAGGGGTACGGCCTGCAGAGCACGTCCAACATCCGGGTGAACGGGCGGCAGATCCTTACTTATTATTATAAGACCTGGCCCGACGACGCGGACAAGCCCTGGTATCCGCGCTATTGTTTTGTCAACCTGGGCGGCTGGGTGGTGCAGATCAATTTCTTCACCTTTGCCGAAAACGCCGACGACACTGTATACAGCGAGGTGATCGCCTCAATGGAACTGCATTTGCAAGAGGACAAGGCCGGTTGAGCCCTTGTGTTCAGCCCCTTCCCGCGGGAAGGGGCTGTTTCTTTTTGCAAATTTTTTTCTTTTCCTATTGACAAGCGGTGCAAGCGGGTATATAGTGTGCATAGCGTATATATACGATATTTTCGAGGTGAACCATGGACATCATCATCAGCAACAGCAGTGGGAAGCCTATTTATGAGCAGATCACTGCCCAGATCAAAGGCCAGATCCTATCCGGCGAACTGCAGGCGGGGGACGCCCTGCCCAGCATGCGGGTACTGGCCAAGGAACTGCGCATCAGCGTGATCACCACCAAGCGCGCCTATGAGGAGCTGGAGCATGACGGTTTCATCGAGACCGTCACGGGAAAAGGCAGCTTTGTGGCCCGGCAGAACACCGAGTTCCTGCGGGAGGATGCGCTGCGGCGCGTGGAACAGGCGCTGGAAAACGCCGTGGACATCGCCCGCCACAGCGGTATCTCGGACGACGAGGTGCGGCAGGCATTGTCGCTTTTATTAGAGGGAGTTTGATTGTTATGACGAACAGCATCGAAGTGCGCGGACTGACCAAGCACTACAAGGATTTTTCTTTGCAGGACGTGACGTTCGAGGTGCCGCAGGGGTCCATCATGGGCTTTATCGGCGAGAACGGCGCCGGCAAGACCACCACCATCAAGTCGATCTTGGGCCTGCTGCACCTGGACGGCGGCACCGTGCGCGTGATGGGCAAAGACCCTGTGGGCCGGCACCAGACCATCGGCGAGGACGTGGGTGTGGTGATGGAGGGCACCTTCTTCAGCGCGACCATCTGCGCGGCCGAGATCTGCAGCGCCATGGCGGACCTTCATCCCCGCTGGGACAGCGCGCTGTTTTGGGACTACTGCAAGCGGTTCGCCCTGCCGGAGAAAAAGCCCATGAAGGACTATTCCCGCGGCATGAGAGTGAAAATGGCCTTTGCCACCGCGCTGTCCCACCGCCCCAAGCTGCTGATTTTGGACGAGGCCACCAGCGGGTTGGACCCGGTGGTGCGCAGCGAGATTTTGGACCTGTTTTTGGAGTTCATCCAGGACGAGGAACACAGCGTGCTGCTGTCCAGCCATATCACGTCCGACCTGGAAAAGGTGGCGGACTACATCACCTTCATCCACGAGGGGAAGATTGTGTTCACGCTGCCCAAGGATGAGATGATGGAGCGGTACGCCATGGTAAAATGCGGCCGCGGCGAAGAGGGAAAGCTGAACGCCGCCCACGTGGTGGGCCGCCGGGAGACGAAATTTGACGTGGAGCTGCTGGTGGACAACGCGCCCGAAGTGCGCCGCTGCCACCCCAGCGTGATGCTGGAAGCCGCCACCATTGACGATATCATGACCTTTTTTGCGAAAAGGAGCGCTTACGACCAATGAAAACACATGTGATCCGCGGTTTGATCAAAAAGGACTGGTACTGTCTGCGCAGCTATTTGATGAAGCAGATCGGGCTGCTGACGGGAATGTATTTGATCATCGGCTTTGTGATGAAAAGTATGAGCATGCTGCCCGCCATGCTGATTCTGGGCGTGACCATGAGCCTGACCACCGCTTTCAGCCTGGATGAAACCTCCAACTGGAACGCCTACGCCCTGACGATGAACGTCACCCCGCGCCAGCTGGTGGCGGAAAAATATGTGCTGTTCTACAGCGCCATGCTGGGCATTGGGCTGGGCGCCTCGCTGATCGCCGGCGTGCTGGACGCGCTGCTGTTCGCCGATTCGGACAGCCACGCAGAGATGTTGATGATCGGCATGGGCGGCGGCGTGGCCGTGATGCTGATCTACGCGCTGGTGACGGCCATCGACATTCCTCTGTTCTTCAAGATGGGCATCGAGAAATCCCGCCTGCCCATGACGCTGACCTTCGTGATCCCCTTTGTCATCATCTTCCCCACGGCTCAATATTGGGGCCCGCTGCTGGAGGACGCGTTTGACGCCATGTCGCTGCCCGTTCTGGTGGGCGCAATCGGCGGCGGCCTGGTGGTGGTGATCGCGCTGGCGGTGCTGATTTCCTACCGCGTCAGCGTGTCCATCATGGAGAAGAAAGAGTTTTAGTGCCTTTTTGACAGGAAAGGAGCTGGCTTTTATGAAGAACACGCACAAATGCCCCAAGTGCGGCGGCACGGCGCTGTACCACGTGGCGCCCAGCGAGTGGCTGTTCACCCGCGGCATCAACGCCTATACGGGCTTGCACAAGGGCGGCAAGGTGCTGATCTCGCGGTTCATCTGCACGGACTGCGGCTATGTGGAAAGCTGGGCCGAGCGCCCGCAGGACCTGGCGGCCCTGAAAGAAAAACTGTGAGGCCCTGTCGTTTTGGGACGGGCCGGTACTTTCGTCATCTGCAAAAACGGACGGTGGGCAAAAGCCCGCCGTCCGTTTTTCCTTATCGAGGGAACCCTATTCCTTTTTGCCGTCCGCGCGGCGCAGGAATTCGGCAAAGGCGAAGACGATGGAGATCACCGTGAGGACGGACACGATCAGCTGGGCCATATTGCTGGCATAGTCCGCCCGCGCCGGGACGGCCGCGCCCAAGATCAAAAAGTAAGCGCACCAGACAAAGCCCAGGGCCAAAAACAAAAAGGTGACGTATTTCAGCACCAAGGCAATTTTATCCAGAAACCTTTTGGCTTCCTTCACCTGTTTTTCCGAATATCCTTTGCGCCAGGCATACCGCAGGCCACCGAGCAAAAAACCGATGACGACCCCGGCCGAAAGGCCGATGCATATATGATAAAGCAAATCCATTTTCTTTTTCCCTCTTCCCCATGCCGCGTTTCTCTTGATTCTATCACATTCCGCGTCCTTTTGCCAGCGGCGCCCTTCTTTTCTTGCCCATCCCGCGCACAGGGTCACGCCTTGATGTGCCGCATGGCGTCCACGTCCTGCCATTTCACCTCATAGCCCGCGCCGTGGGCGCAGAAAATGGAGGAGGAGGGGTTGTCCAGATCCCGCTCTTTCTCATATCCCGCGGCGGCGATGACGGCCTGGCTGTTGTGGCAGGGGCGGTAGCCGGCCGGGCGCAGGCTCAGCACGCCGGCGCCCCGGGTATAGGCCGCCAGCAAAGGCGGGTAGTCCATCAGCTCGCTGACCGGGGCCGTGCCCTCCAGCAGCATAGTCTCCCCCTGGGCGGCCGGCGGCGCGAAAACCGCCGCGCGCTGCTGCAGATCGGCCATGGCACGCCCCACACAGGCGGCGGGCACCTCCAGCACAAAGGCGTAATAGGGTTCCAGCAGGACATTCTCGGCCTTTTCAAGGCCCTGGCGGATGGCGCGGTAGGTGGCCTCGCGGAAGTCGCCGCCCTCGGTGTGCTTGAGATGGGCGCGGCCGGCTGTCAGGGTGATGGCCACGTCCGTCAGCGGCGCGCCGGTGAGCAGCCCGCGGTGCTGCTTTTCCAGGATGTGCGTGCGCACCAGATGCTGGTAGTTTTTATCCAGATCATCCAAACTGCATTGGCTGCGCGCCTGCACGCCGCTGCCCGGCGGACCGGGCGCGATGCACAGGTGCACCTCGGCGTAGTGGCGCAGGGGCTCGTAATGGCCATAGCCCATCACCGGGGCGGCCACTGTTTCTTTGTACAGCACACGACAGGAGCCGAAGGACACCTCCAGGCCAAAACGCTGGTCCAGCACCTGCTGCAAGACCTCCAGCTGTACCGTGCCCATCACGTGCAGCAGGATATCGCCGGTATTTGGCTGTACCTGCACGTCCAGTTCCGGCTGTTCGTCCGCCAAGGTGCGCAGGCAGCGCAGGGCTGTGCTGCGGTCCGCCCCGGACGGCAGCAATGCCTGTACGGCCAGCACCGGCGCCAGGACCGGGGCTTTTCCCCCGGGCAGGGCGTCCCGGGCCGCGCCCGGGGCCGACAGCACCGCGCCCGGGCCCGCGGCCGACAGGCCTGTCACCGCGCACACCGCGCCGGCTTCCACCTGCTGCACCGTATCAAAACGCCCGCCGGTATAAACGCGCACCTGATCGGCTTTTTCCTCCAGCAGTTCCCCCTTTGCCTCATAGCACAGAGGCGCCTTGGCCCGCAGGGCGCCGCCCGTCACCTTGACATGGCACAGGCGCGCGCCGTGTTCGTCGTGATCCACCCGGTACACCCGGGCGGAAAACACCTGCGGCCACGCGGGCGCGGGGGCAAAGGCCCCCAGGCCTTCCAGCAGGGCGTCCATCCCCTGGCCCGTCAGGGCACTGCCGGCAAAGCAGGGCACCAGGGCACGCGCGGCCACCAGGCGCTGCGCCGCGGCCGCCCAGCCGCCGGCGGGCGTTTCATCGCTCAAGTATGCTTCCAGCAGCCCTTCATCCAGCGCCGCCACGGCCTCCGTCTCGCCCGCCTCCAGGACGCCGCCGTGCAGCGGCACGCAGCACGCCCCGCCCGGCAGGCGGCCCAGCTGTGCCAGCACCCTAGCCGGATCGGCGCCGGCGCGGTCGATCTTATTGATAAACACCAGCGCCGGCACTCCGTAGCGCTGCAGCAAATTCCAAATGGTGCGGGTGTGCGCCTGCACGCCCTCCACCGCGCTGACCACCAGCACCGCGCAGTCCAGCACGGCCAGCGCCCGCTCCATCTCCGGGGCAAAGTCCACATGCCCCGGCGTATCGATGAGGGTAAATGCCCGGCCTTCCAGCCGGAAGGGCGCCTGCTGGCTGAATACGGTGATGCCCCGCTGGCGCTCCACCGGGTGGGCGTCCAGGAAGGTATCCCGGTGATCCACCCTGCCCTGGCGGCGGATGGCCCTTGCGCGGTACAAAAGGGCCTCTGTCAGCGTGGTTTTGCCGGCGTCCACATGGGCCAGAATACCCAATACCGTATGGCCTGCGGCCATATGCTCACCCCATTTCCCTGCTGATTGTACCACATTGCGGCCGCGCTTGCAAAGGGCCGCTTGTTTATGCTATACTCTCTGGGAAAGGCTGTGATTTTGTTGAAATTCAAGGGAAAAGTGGACCGCTGGGTGTACGTCGTCGTGGCGCTGGTGCACGTTCTGGTCATCGCCATGATGGTGCGCTTCTGGTTCATGGGCGCGCTGCTGGGCATACTGGCCGGCGCGGGCATCATCGCCATTGTGGATATCATCCTGTTCCCCATGTTCCGCACCAATTATGTGGTGCTGGACGACGAAGGGCTGACCGTGCACTTCGCGGCCGCCGTACACAAGGTGCCTTATAAGCTGATGCGCAGCGTGAAGGCCGTCCGGCAGCCGGAGGGGCACCCGGAGTACCTGAACCTGGCCACCACGGGCCGGGTGGAGGTGAAGGCGCAAAAAGGCTCGGTGCTGTTCGCCGTAGAGGAGCCGGAGCGTTTGATCGAAGAAGTGAACAAGCATCTCCGCTGAATTTCGGCCGACAAAGGGCCCCGGTGTTAAACCGGGGCCCTTGTGTTTGCGGAAGACATCAGCGGCCGAAAAGTTGCCGTGTCCCGGCCATGTTGGCAATGACCGGCACGCCGAAGGGGCAGCGTTTTTCGCAGGCGCCGCAGGCCACGCATTCGCCCGCCGGGTGGGCCAGCAGCGCGTAATGTTCGCGCACGGTTTCGGGCACGCCGCCCTGGGCTTTGGCCAGGTTGAAGAACTTGGTCACCAACGCCACGTCGATGCCCTTGGGGCAGGGCGCGCAGTGGCCGCAGTACATGCAGTGGCCCTGCCAGCTGATCTTGGGCATGGCGGCAAAGGCGGCCGCGTAGTCCCGCTGTTCGTCCGCGGCCGTCTCGTAGGCGACGCTGGCCCGCAGTTCGTCCAGTGTGCGGGCGCCGGACATCACGCAGGCCACAGCCGGCCGTGTGAGGGCGTAGTGGATGCACTGGATGGGCGTGAGGGCCACACCGGCCGGCGACAGTTCGGCGTTCAGCAGGTCGCCGCCGCCAAAGGCCTTCATCACCGTGATGCCCACGCCCAGGCGCTGGCAGGTCTCGTAGAGATGCTCCCGTTCCGGGTCCATATTCACCAGGGGCTTTGCATAGCTCTGCTCGCTCCACAATTTCTCGATGTCCTCGCTGGCGGGCTGCAGATCGTAACAGGGATTGACGCTGAACATCAGCACATCGATGAGGCCGCTTTCCACCGCGGCCAGCGCCGCCTGCGGATTGTGACTGGACAGGCCGATGCAGCCGATCTTCCCCTGGGCTTTCAGTTCTTTGGCATAGGCCAGCACCGGGCCTTCGGCCACTGTTTTCCAATCCTCCAGGGAGTCCACATAGTGCACCATGCCGATCTCCACGTGATCGGTCCCCAAGCGGGCCAGCAAGTCCTCAAAGCCCTGGCGCACCTCGGCGATGTCCCGGGTGCGCTTGTACTGGCCGTCTTTCCAGACGGTGCACAGGTGGCCCTGCAGGATGAAGCGGTCCCGCCGTCCCGCCAGGGCACGGCCGAGGTGGGTGCGCATCTGCGGGTCGGGCGTGTACAGGTCGATGCAGTTGACGCCGGCGGCCTCCATCTCGTCCACCAGCGCGTTCACAGCCGCGAAGTCCTTATCGACAAAGCCTTCGCAGCCCATGGCGATCTCGCCCACGGAAAGGCCCGTGCGGCCCAAAATGCGTTTGTTCATGTCTCTTTTCCTCCCTGCTTTTCAGCCAACTCCTGTTCGATGGGCAGCAGCAATTGTTCGCAGCGCTCGATCTTGCGGTCCAAATGACCCAGCGAGGCCTGCATATCCGCCATGCGCGCCTTGAGCTGCCGCCGCTGTTCCGCCAGGATGGCCTTCCCGGCCGCGACGGAGCCGTCGCCCTGGCGGAACAGGGCCACCTATTTGATGAGAGCCTCGATCTGTACGCCGGCCTTGCGCATGCACTTCATCAGCTCGATCCAGCCGCAGGATGCCTCGTCCTGATCCCGGATGCCGCTTTTGCTGCGCGGCACCGACGGCAAAAGGCCGATGCGCTTGTAGCAGCGCAGAGTGTCCGGGGAAATATCGTATTGTTTGCTCACCTGTGCGATGGTCATGGGGTGCGTCTCTTCACACTTCGAAGGTCTTGGCCACTTCTTTCAGCCAGCGGATGATCTCGATGTGCTGGGGGCAGGCGCGCTCACATTGGCCGCAGGCGATGCAGTCCGACGCCTTGCCCCTGCCGTTCACATAATTGGCGTAATACATCTGCTGGTTGGACAGCCGGTCGCCGGGCGACGGCTGCGCCATTTTCTTTTCGGCGTTGTACAGGGCGAAATACTCGGGGATCGGGATGTGCCGGGGGCATCCCTCCACACAGTAGCGGCAGGCGGTGCAGGGCACAGCCTGCCCTTGGCTGAGCAGCGCCGCCGCCTGGCGGATGACGGCCTGATCGGCGGGCGTGAGCGGCTGGAACGCCTCCATGGTGGCGGTGTTGTCCAGCATCTGCTGCATGTTGGACATCCCGCTGAGCACCACCATCACGCCCTCCAGGCTGGCGGCGAAGCGCACGGCCCAGGACGCGGGCGACCAATCGGGATGGGCGGCGCGCAGCAGGGCCTCCACCTCCGGCGGCACCTGCGCCAGCTTGCCGCCTTTCACCGGCTCCATCACCACCACGGGCTTGCCATGTTTTTGGGCCGTCTCATAGCATTTGCGGGACTGGATGCTCTCGCTGTCCCAATCCAGATAATTGAGCTGCAATTGCACAAAATCCACTTCCGGGTGGGCGGTCAATATCTCATCCAGCACAGCGGCCGTATCGTGGAAGGAAAAGCCCAAATTGCGGATCTTTCCCTGGGCCTTCTTTTCCGCCAGGAAGCCAAAGGTGTCCATCTCGCACGCCTTTTTGTAATTGTCCACTGAGAGGGCATGCAGCAGATAATAATCGAAATAATCCACGCCGCATTTTTCCAGCTGTTCGTCAAAAATGCGCGGCTGCTCTTCGGCGGCATTCAGCAGGCGCATGGGCATTTTGGTGGCCAGGGTAAAACTGCCGCGCGCATGGCGCCTCACCAGTGCCTCGCGCACCACGCGCTCGCTCTCGTAGTCGTGATACATATAGGCCGTGTCAAAATAAATAAAGCCGCGCTGCAGGAAGGTATCCACCATTTGGCACACCTGCCCCATATCCACGTCCTTTTGTACGTCCGCATCGCGCAGCGGCAGACGCATACAGCCAAAACCAAGTTTTTTCACGTTCGTCCTCTCCTCTCTGTCTCTCCCCGTATCCTTTGCCCCTCTCAGCATACTACCTGGAGCGGGCTTTAAGTCAAGCGTTTTCTTTCAGCGGATGAAATTGGTGGCAACTTTCGCCTCATATTTCGGCGCGGGCACGCCCGCGGCGCGGCCGGCCTCGATGCACCGCAGCAGCCATGCCATGTTCTCGCCCAAGGTGCGCATGGTCTGCAGCCCCTCTTCGTCCCGGCGCACATCCTCCGGGGTGAACCCGTGCACCTGGTTCCAATATTGCGACGATACCAGCGGCATACTGCTGATGGTGAAATATTTGTTCAGGCGGTCAAACGCGGCGCTGGCGCCGCCCCGCCGGCAGGAAACCACGCTGGCCCCCAGCTTGCCCGCCATACGGCGGCCGCCGGCGTAGAACAGCCGATCGAGGAAGGCCGTCACCTGCGCCGAAGGCCCCGCGTAATACACCGGCGAACCCACCACCAAACCGTCGATCTCATCCAAACGGGCCAGCACTTCGTTCACCTGGTCGCTGAACACACAGCGTCCCGTTTGGCCGCACTGGCCGCAGGCGATACAGCCCGCCACCGGTTTGGTGCCCAGATATAAAATTTCCGTATCGATGCCGTGTTTTTGCAGCGTTTGCTCCACTTCATGCAGCGCCGTATAGGTGCAGCCGAATTGATGCGGGCTGCCGTTGAGCAATAAAACTTTCATGGCCCTTCCCTCCTGTTTCTCTTTTTCTTTCAGTATAGATGGCCCGCGGGCAAAAAGCAAGGCCCGCGCCCTTTATCGGGCGGCATACTTCCCCCTTACCCTGCATATTTTGAGAAAGCGGCCCCGCAGGGGCCGGGACGGCGCGGTCGGGTGCCGGCAAGGGAAAGGCGGAAGAAGGATGAGAAGAGAGAGAAAAACATTTACAGCGCTGCTGTGCGCGGCTGCCCTGCCGCTGTTTATCGGCGGACAGGCCTTCGCCGAAAGCCCTGCCCCGCCGCCGGCTGAAACCGTGGAGCTCGTGCCCGCCGAAGCGCCTTGGGAGGATGCGGCGCTGCAGGGCCTTGACGCGTGCGCCCCGCCAGCGGAGGAAGAGTTGTGCGCCGAGGATGTGACCGCCGTGCCCGCGGCAGAGGAAGCGGCTGCCGGCATGGCCGCCTTGGAGAGGGGCCATGCGGAAATGGCGCGGGACACGCCCGTTATTGTAACGTCTTTCACCCAATTACAGGCGGCCTTGCGCGCGCCGGAAGACGCGGACATCACGGTGCGGGGGCTGATCGAGGTGACCGGCCTGCTGCGGGTGGAGGGCAAGAAGACGCTTTCCGGAGAAAGCGGCACCCTGGTGCGCGGCCCTCTTGTCCAGGAGGGGATGATCGGCGTGCTGCCGGGCGCGCGGCTGACCCTGCGGAACATCACCATCGACGGCAACAGCGCCGCCGGCGACGCGGAATACGCCATGCTCTTCGTGGACGGGCTGACGAACCCGGAAGCTGCGGTGCTGACATTGGGCGATGGCTGCGTGCTGGAAAATGCCCATATGCACAGCAGCTCGGTGTTCGGCGCGGCCGTATATGCCTACGGCCCCTACGCTTCTGTTGTCATGGAGGACGGGTCGGCCATACGCAGCTGCACCATCCAGGGCAGCGGCGGCGCGCTTGCTTTGTCGGTGACGGCGCAGTTTGATATGAGGGGCGGCGAGATCACGGGCAACAGCGCCAGCGCCTATGGCGGCGCCGTGTTTCTGGAAAGCGCCAGCATGGTGATGAGCGGCGGCATCATCAGCGGCAACGGCGCTTCGGCCGGGGGCGGCGTCGCCATCTTGGACACGGGCAGAGGCAGCAGCACCATCACCCTCTCGGGCGGCGCGCTGGTGGCTGACAATACCGCCCGGGAAGAGGGAGGCGCCGAGGCGGGCCGGGGCGGCGGCATCTACCAGGGCGGCGGTGTCGTGACCCTGGATTCGCCCAGCGCGGCTGTGCGCGGGAACAGCGCCGCACAGGAGGGAGGCGGCATTTATGTTTCCCCCTGCCAGCCCTCCCCACAGGCCGTGTTCTCTCTGCGCGCCGGGCGGATCGAAAACAACAGCGCCATGTCCCGGGGCGGCGGCATCTCCTGCCGGGCGGGAGAAGTGGAAATGCGCGGAGGGGTGATCGCGGGCAATCAGGTGCTGGCCCGCGATGGGGGCGTTTTCTTCGACAGGGCGGCAGGCGCGGGCCCGGCCGCCGGTTCCGGCGCCCTTTGCGGCGGCGGCGGCATCTCGGCCGAGGCGGCCGCAGAGCCTGACGGCATGGGCGTGCTGCGTCTGCTGGGCGGCGAGATCCGCGGCAACACGGCAGAAAACTGCTATGGCGGCGGCGTGTTGTGCCAGGGCAGCGGCGGCCCGAACGCCTCGTCCCTGCTGGACGGCACGGCCATTGTGGACAACCGCGCCCAATACGGCGGTGGGATCGCCAATGCGGGATGCTCCTCCGCCCAGGGCGGCGCGGTGTTCCTGATGCGCTCCGGCCAGGTGGAGCAGAATGCCGCCAGCCTGGACGGGGGCGGCATTTATAATGCCGAGACGCCTTGTTTCCCGCGCCCAGAGGGGCCGAGGGTGCAGCCGGAATTCGTACTGGAGGGCGGCTCTGTGCTGAACAATGCCGCCGGGCGCCTGGGCGGCGGACTGTATAATGCCCGCGGAGGTACGCCGGGCGACGACCGCCAAAGCTCCATCGGGCGCACGGCATTCCTCATGTCTGACGCGGCCTTGCTTTATGACAACACGGCGGCTGCTGTCGGGGACGACGCCTGGAACGACAACGGCGTTTTCGCGTTGCGTAAAACTTATCCCCCTGATGCCCAGGGGCAGCCTTTCGC
>CAJMEU010000066.1 GCA_905212515.1 uncultured Oscillospiraceae bacterium
CCGGTGCCCCGCCGGCTTCTCACCCCCGCCTGCCCCCGGGTGGCTCCCGCGCTTACCGTGGCGCTTTGCGCCCCCCGCGGCGCGCGGGGGCCCCGGCTGTGGCCGGGACGGCGCCTGCTGCTGCGGGCCGCCGGGGGCGGGCTGGCCTTTTCCCTGCTGATCGAGCTGAGCCAGCTGTTGAACAGCCGCCGCACAGACGTGGACGACCTGCTGATGAACACGGCCGGCGCCGTGCTGGCTGCTGCCTGTACCTGCTGTTCCGCCGTTTGCGGGGGCGTGCGCCCGCGGGCGGGGGCCGGGCCTGGACGGGCGCCCTATCCATCGGCGCCATGTTCCTCGGGCGGTTCTTGCTGTACGACGAATTCGGTCTGGCCAAGCTGCTGTATGGATTTTAAAAGCCGCCGCGCGTATCCAACGCGCGGCGGCTTTGTTTTCACAGTTTTACCCGGCGGGACAATGCCTTGGCCGTGGCCCAGGCCACAGCGGCCTTGCCCACGTCCGGCAGGATGAAGGGCGTGACGCACCACGCCAGGCTTTGGGCCAGCGGGGTGCCGGTGATCACCATAAACCAGGCCGTGCCCAATAAGTAACACAGCGCCAGGCCCACGGCCATGCCCAGCAGGGCCGGCCCATTGCCCCGGCGCCGGCCCCAGGCCGCGCACAGGGCGATGCACAGATACCCCAGCACATAGCCGCCCGTGCTGCCGAAGAGGACGCCCGGGCCGCCGGACATGCCGGCCAGCACCGGCAGGCCCACCAGCGCCATGGCAAAATACACGCCCATGGAGGCCGCCGCCCAGGCCGGGCGCAGCAGCAGGCCCGCCAGGAAAGCCCCCAGCACGGCCAGATTGAAGGGCACCGGGCCGACGGGCAGCGTCACCTGGGCCAGCACGGCCGTGAGGGCGGCCAGCAGGGCGGCCTGCGTCATGCCCTGCACACGTTTTGTCTGCTTATTCAAAACGGATGCTCACCTCCCCATAAGAAAGCTCTTCCCTGCCCGCCGCGGTGGTGACCAGCAGATGGCCGTCGTCGGTGATGGCCTCGGCGTGGGCGGGACGTTTTTCACCGTTCTGCACGATCAGGATATCGCGGCCCGGCACGATGTTGCGGGCGCGGTATTCCTCCATGAAGGGCGCGGCCGGCAGGGCCCCGGCCAGGGCGGCGAGCTGGTTCGTGATCCCGGCCGCCAGACGGGCGCGGTCCACCGTTTCCCCCTCCGGGAAGATGGCGCCGGCGATGTCCCGCAGTTCCTCGGGGAAGCCGCCGGCCGGCGTGTGCAGGTTGAGGCCCATGCCCACCACCAGATAGTCCACGCCGCCGCTTTCCAGGTCCGCCACCGCCTCGGTGAGGATGCCGCAGCACATCTTGCCCTCGGCGGTGTACAGGGCCTACACCCACTTGAGGGAGAGGGCGGGGCCGCCCACGGCCTGAACGGCGCGGCACACGGCCACGGCCGCCGCGCTGGTGACCAGCGCCGCCGACCCCATGGGCAGGGCGCTGCGCAGCACCACGGACAGGTACAGCCCTGTGCCCGGCGGCGAGGCAAAGCTGCGGCCCCTTCTGCCCCGGCCGGCCGTCTGCCGGTCGGCCACGGCCAGGCTGCCCGAGGGCGCGCCCGCCGCGCCCATGGCCTTGGCCGTGAGGTTGGTGGAATCGGTGACGGGCTGGGCCGAGACCTCCACCGCCGGATCGGCCAGCCAGGCGCGCACTTCCTCGGCGCACAGCACCGGCCCGCCCGGGCGCAACGCGTAGCCGGTGGCCGGCACGGCCTCGATGGAATAGCCCTGCTTCTGCAGCTCTTTCACGGCCTTCCACACCGCCGCGCGGGACACGCCCAGGCCTTCGGCCAAAATTTCGCCCGACAGCGCCGCGCCCCGGGCGGCGGCCAGACGCGCCAATACTTGCTCCTTCATCGTCAACTTGATCCCCCATTTCAGTTGACATTATACCGTATAAAAAAAGACTCGTCAACCTTTTCTTTTCAAAAAGTTGACGAGCCGAACAAATTTTTACGGGCGGGCGGGCATCTGGAACCCTTCCAGGGCCTGGTTGAGGAAAGCGTTGAAGGGCTGCATGTGGTGAAAGATCCCGGCGGCAGAGGAGACGAAGCCCTTTTGCAGCAGCGCGCCGTCTTCCAGCGGGTATTCCACATACCAGCTTTTATAGCGCAGATAATTGGCCTGGGGGTGGGCGGGGTCGTAGCCCTGGGGCACTTTTTTCAGCGCCGTGCCGCCCAGGGTGAAATGCCCGCTGAAATTCGGCGCGTCGAGCAGCGCCTGCCACTGTTCGCCGTGGGCCGCGATATGGTCCCGCACCAAGGTGGTGGCCGCGGGGAACATATCCGCGAACAGGCCGCCGCCCAGGAACGAGCGGCCGCCCGGCCGCAGGAACACGTAATAGCCCACCGGGACGGGCAGCTTGCCCCCGGCGGCAATATGGGCGCGGAACGCCGGGTTGTAGGGCGACTTATCGTGGCTGAAACGGGTGTCGCGGTTCAGCTTGAAGGTGAGGGCGCGGGGGTCCAGCAGGGGGATGGAGCTGTCGAACCCGCGGATCTCCAGCAGCAATTCCTGCAAAAATTCCTCAAAGGCGCGCTGGGCCTCTGTCAACTGAGGCTTGTGGGCGTGGTACCAGTCCCGGTCGTTGTTCTGTTCCAGGGCCGTCAAATAATCCAGCACCGGCTGCAGGCTCATTGCGCCACCTCCCTTTCGCCCACGGCGGCGTTGAAATTGGCGGAAGCCAGCAGGGTTTGCAGCCAGGCGCGCACCTGCTGCGGCGCGCGGTAGGCGGGCAGGTCCGCGAACACCTGGGACGCCTGGTCCAGCTGTTCCATGGCGTCGGCGCAGCGCGCGATGTCCTCATAGGCGCAGGGGCGCAGGGTGCTGAAGTCCTGGCGGGCCGGGCTGATGCGGTGGGTGGCGATGGCGTAGTCCACCCGGCGGCCGCAGGAGCACATGCCGCCGCCCAGGCCGCAGTATTCGCCCAAAAAGGCGGCCATCTTTTTGCGGGCGCGGGACAGGCGCTGACGGTAGGCCTCGGGCGTGAGGCCCAGAATATCGGCGGCCATGCGGCTGTCCAGCCGGAACATGGTGCCCAGGATGTAGATGCAGCGGCTCTCGCTGTCCAGGCATTGCAGCATCACGTTGCTGCAGGACAATTTCAGCTCCCGTTCCAGCAGGGCGCGGTCTACCCCGGCGGACAAGTCGGGCACGTCCTGTTCCCTGCCCGAGGCGATGTCGGCGCCGTAGGCCTCGAAGCTGAGCGGGCGCTGGGCGAACATGCCCTTGCGGCAGTCCCGCAGATGGTTGGCCGCGACGCGGAACACCCAGGTGGAAAAGCTGCTGTCCCCGCGGAACGAGGCCAGGTGGGTCATCACCTTGATGAGGATCTCCTGGGTGGCGTCCTCGGCGTCCGGCACCAGGCCCAGCATACGCAGGGAAAGGTTGAACACCATGTCCTGCACCGTGCCCAGCAAGGCCTCCAGGGCCTGCTGGTCACCGGCGACGGCTTGTTCGATCAGCTGTTTTTCTTCGGTTTTTTCACACATTGGTTTTGCACCTCCTTACTTGATTAGACTGCCGGCCGGGCGCTTTGTGACAGCCTTTTGGCCAAAAAGCAAAAAAGCGCGTTGCAAAACGCGCTTTGCCGCCGGGCAGGTGCCGCGCGGGCCGCCGCTCAGATGATGCCGCGGCCCTTGAGCATGCCCAGGATGACGCAGACGACGATGGCCGCCACGCACAGACCGATGAAGAGATCCACATATTTGACCGGCACGTTGATCTTGTCGTAGAGGGTCTCCACCGCGTTTTTGCGCACGATGCGCTCTTTTTCCTCCACCTGCTGTTCGCGGCGGGCAAGGTCGGCCTCGCGCTGGGCGAGCTGCGCTTCCCGCTGCCGCAGGTCCTCGGGCGGCGCAGGGGCGCGAGGATCTTCGGGCACGGCCGCCACCTCCTTTCGATGAAAAAGCAGGGGGCCGCGGGCGCGGCCCCCTGGGATCCGGTTTATTTCTTGGCCAGGTATTTGCGCAGATCGAGGGCGACGGCCACGATGATGACCAGGCCCTGGACGATGAAGGTGTACGCGGGGTCCACGCCGATGAGCACGCCGGACACCTTGCCGACGCCGCCGTTGGTGGAGACGCCGCCGATTGTACAGGCCGCGATGGCTTCCAGCTCGTAGCCGAAGCCGGTGGCCGTGGAGGCGCCGCCGGCCTTGGCGCCCAGCAAAAAGCCGCCCAGGGCGTACATCACGGAGGCCAGCACATAGATGCGGATGAGGGTGGCGGGCACGTTGACGCCGGCCACCTGGGCCGCGTTCTCGTTGCCGCCGATGGCGTACATGTACTTGCCGTGGCGCGTTTTGTTGTACAGGAACCACATGTACACGCCCACGGCCACGGCGATCAGCGCCAGGAAGGGGAACTTGAAATCGCCGATGGTGTACAGCGATCCGTTGGCCACGTTGTTATAGCATTCTTAATAGCCGCCCATGGGCTGGTTGTCCGTCAAAACGGAGCACAGGCCGTAGACGATGGTTTGCATACCGAGGGTGGCGATGAACGGGGGCACCTTCAAGAAGGCGATGACGCAGCCGTTGACGGCGCCGAACACGGCCATGACCAGCAGCACGACGATGAGGCCGCCCCACACGGGGAAGTCCGGCAGGTTGGACAGCACGCGGCTGGCATAGTCCGTACGCTGCAGCAGCATGGCGGAGATGCAGGCCGCCAGGCCCACCATGCGGCCGGCGGAGAGGTCGGTGCCCTTGGTGATCAGGCAGCCGGACACGCCACAGGCGATGATGAAGCGGGGGGATACGTTGATGACCAGGTTGGTCAGGTTGCGGAAGGAGAAGAAGTTGTCCTTCCAGATGCCCACGCCAATGGCCAGCACGGCGATCAGCAGGATGATGGCGTTGTTGGACAGAAAGTTTTTCACGCTTTTCGCGCTCAATTTACTCCTAGTTTGTTCCATTGTCTTGATTCCTCCTTATTCAAACTGCGTTGCCAGTTCCATGATGTTCTCCTGGTTGGCCTTATCGCCATCGATAAAGCCGGTGACACGGCCGTCGCACATGACCATGATGCGGTCGGACATGCCGATGAGCTCGCCCATCTCGGAGGAGATCATGATGATGCTTTTGCCCTGTTTGGCCAGGTCCGCAATAATGCAGTAAATCTCGTACTTGGCGCCCACGTCGATGCCGCGGGTGGGCTCGTCGAGGATGAACACGTCCGGGTCGTTGGCCAACCAGCGGCTGATGAGCACTTTCTGCTGGTTGCCGCCGGACAGCGACTGGATCAGCGTTTTGGAGGAGGGCGTTTTGATGGACAGCTTGGCCACGTTGTCCTGCACCAGCTGCTCGATTTTTTTATCGTCCAGCATGATGCCGCCCACAAGGTATTGGTTCAGGGAGGCGATGGCCACGTTGTCCGCGATGGACAGCACGCCCAGGATGCCGGTGGCGCGGCGGTCCTCCGTGAGCATGGCGATCTTGTGTTTGATGGCGTCGGCCGGCTGGTTGACGCGGATCTCTTCCCCTTTGTAAGTAATGGTGCCGCTGGTGTGGCAGCGCAGGCCGAACAGGCCTTCCATCAGCTCGGTGCGCTGGGCGCCCACCAGGCCGGCCACGCCCAAAATTTCGCCCTTGCGTATGTTGAAACTGACGTTGCGGAAGCTTTTGGGGTTGATGGAGGTGAAGTCCTTCACCTCGAACACCACCTCGCCGGGCACGTTAGAGCGCGGCGGGTACAGGTTCGACAGCTCGCGGCCCACCATTTTGGTGATGATCATGTCGGTGGTCAGCTCCTTGGCGTCCCAGGTGCCGATGTACTGGCCGTCGCGCATGATGGTGACTTCGTCCGAGATGCGCAGAATCTCATCCATCTTGTGGCTGATGTACACGATGGACACGCCCTTGCTGCGCAGCTCGTTCACGATGGTGAACAGGGCCTCCACCTCGTTGGAGGTCAGCGAGGAGGTGGGCTCGTCGAGGATGAGCACCTTGCAGTCGGCCGAGACGGCCTTGGCGATCTCCACCAGCTGCATCTGGGACACGCTGAGGCTGCCCAGCTTCGCCTTTGGGTCGTAATTGAGATGCACCTCGTCCAGCACGCGCTGGGCGTCCTCGTACATTTTTTTATGGTCGATCACCTTGATGCCGGCGATGTTTTTCACCGGATATCGGCCCACGTAGATATTTTCGCCGATGCTGCGCTCGGGGATGGGCTGCAGCTCCTGGTGCACCATGGCGATGCCCTTGTTCAGCGCGTCCAGCGGGCCTTTGATCTGCACCTTCTCGCCCTCGTAGATCACTTCGCCCTCATCCATGTGGTAGATGCCGAACATGCATTTCATCAGCGTGGATTTGCCGGCGCCATTCTCGCCCATGAGGGCGTGGACGGTGCCGGGCCGCAATTTCAGCTGCGCATGGTCCAGCGCCTTGACGCCGGGGAACGTCTTGACGACGTCGCGCATTTCCAAACGATATTCTGACAATTCACTGGCCCCCTTTTATCATGATTCAAAGCTCCTGCCCTGACAAGCGCGGTGCCTTTCCTGCAAAGGCACCGTACTTCTAAGAGCAGCAGCCGGCTGTACGCCTGCTCGAAAAAGAGGGGTGCGTGCGCCTGCGCACACGCACCCCTTGTGTCCTTAATCTTTATTTCATGAAGTCGCCGACGTTGCCGGAGGTGACTTTCACGTAGTCGACGTAGATGGACTGCTCGCCCTCGGCATAGGTCTTGCCGCCCAGCAGGGCTTCCATGCACTCGACAGCCTTCTCGGCCTGGCTCTGCGCGTCGTTCAACACGGTGCCGGTCATGGTGCCGGCCTGCACGGCGTCCAGCGCGGCGTCCAGCGCGTCAACACCCACCAGGTAGATGTCCTTGCCCACGGTGCGGCCCGCGGCCTTGATGGCTTCCAAAGCACCCAGCGCCATAGCGTCGTTGTTACAGAACACGACTTCGATCTTGTCGCCGAACTGGGACAGGTCGTTGGCGCAGATCTCCTGGCCCTTGTTCTGGTCCCAGTCGCCGCGCTGCAGGTCCAGCTCTTCCACTTCCACGCCGGCGTCTTTCAGCGCTTTCACGGAGTACTCGGTGCGCAGCTTGGCGTCGATGTTCTCGGGGTCGCCCTGGATCATGATATAGGAGACTTTGCCGTCGCCGTTGATGTCTCCCTTGTTCTCGGTCTCGAGGATCAGCTCGCCCTGGAAGGTGCCGGACTGGGCGGCGTCGCAGCCGACGTAGACCAGTTTGTCATAGGGGGCCATCTCTTCGGCGGTGGGCTCGCGGTTGATGAGCACGGTGGGGATGCCGGCGTCCTTCACGGCGCTGACGATGGAGGAGGCGGCGCTGGTCATGACGGGGTTGATGATCAGCGCGTCAACGCCCTGGGTGAGGAAGGTGTTGATCTGCTCGGTCTGTTTAGCCTGGTCGTTGTTGCCGTCCACGACGGTGACCTCGTAGCCTTTGCCTTCCAGGATTTCCTGCAGGGCGTTGCGGTAGGTGGTCATGAAGTTATCGTCGAATTTGTAGATGCAGATGCCCACTTTTCCGCCGGCCGGGGTGGCCTCGGACACGCTGTCGGCCACAGAGGAGGGCGCGGCGGTGGAGGCGGGCTCGGAAGCGGGGGCAGCAGAGCTGCTGGCGCCGCCGCCACAGGCGACCAATGTCAGCATCATGCACGCAGCCAGAGTGATTGCAAGCAGTTTTTTCATATTTTTCTCTCCTTTTTTGTTCGTGACAGACCTGGTACAAACTTCCATATTTGTGCTTTGCCCTTAAGCACTTCCTCCGGGAAGCTCCCGGAGGGCAGGTGTTTTTGTACAAAAACTTCAAAATATGGATTTTTGTGCACAAGCCTTGTACACGCTTTGTCAGGGCTCATTTCCCTGACGCTGCCCAAAGAATAGCACCGTTTTGTGAAAATGTCAATAAAAAAAAGAGTACTGAAACCATTTTTTCATAATAATTGCCAAGTTTTGTGCGATTTGTACAAATAAAGTTCCTTTTTTTGTAAATTCTGCCCGTTTCCTTAAAACATATCTTTTTGTGTTGTTCAATGAATAAATGTTGCATTCATTTCTTGTTTTTCGTCATTTTTACGGAAGGCCAGCACTGGTTTTTGTGCAATATGCGCCAAACGCCGGCGCCGGGAAACACCGCGGAGGCAAAGCCCGCTTTTCAGGCGCAAACACGCCCCGCGGCATCGTGGGCCGCGGGGCGTGTGGGCAAAAGGCTTATTTGAGGGTGACCAGTTCGTAGGCGCGCCGGCCCAGGCCGATCCGCTCGCCGTGCTCCATGCAGGAGCGCCAATTCGTCTCCGGCGAGGTATTGGTAAAATGGTCGTGATGGTCCGCCGCGCCGTGGGCGTGCAAATTTTCATCCAGCAGGCTGCCGGGCATCACCGGCATGGCGTTGCAGGCGTCGGCACAGGCGGTGTCCAGCGCGATGGGGTCGAAGCTGGCGAACATTCCCACGTCGGGAATGATGGCCACGTCGTTTTCCGAGTGGCAGTCGCAGTAGGGCGAGACCTGGTTGACGATGTTGATGTAAAAGGCCGGGCGGCCGTCCACCACCGCCTTGGCATACTCGGCCATGCGGCAGTTCAGCTCGTCGTTGGCGGCGTAATTTTCGTTGTAGATCGCATCAAAATTGCATGCACCCAGGCAGCGGCCGCAGCCCACGCATTTGTTGTGGTCGATGCCGGCCTTGCCGTCGGCGTCGAAACTGATGGCGCCGTGGGCGCAGTTTTTCTCGCACACGTGGCAGCGGCGGCACTGGCCCTTGTCCACCGCAGGCTTGCCGGCGCAGTGCATCTCCATTTTGCCCGCGCGGGAGCCGCAGCCCATGCCGATGTTCTTCAGCGCGCCGCCGAAGCCCGTGCTCTCGTGGCCTTTGAAGTGCGCCAGGGAGATGAACACGTCCGCGTCCATCACCGCGCGGCCGATGAGGGCTTCTTTCACGTAGGTGCCGCCGCGCACGGGCACGGCCACCTCGTCGGTGCCCTTGAGGCCGTCGGCAATGATGATCTGGCAGCCGGTGGAAAGGGGCGAAAAGCCGTTTTCATAGGCCGCGTCCATGTGGTCCAGCGCGTTTTTGCGCCGGCCCACGTAAAGGGTGTTGCAGTCCGTGAGGAAGGGCTTGCCGCCCAGCTCCTTCACCAGGTCGGCCACCGTCTTGGCCCAGTTGGGGCGCAGGAAGGACAGGTTGCCCGGCTCGCCGAAATGGATCTTGATGGCAGCATATTTGTCCTGAAAATCAATGGTGGGAAGGCCCGCGGCCCGCAGCAGCTTCTCCAGCTTTTTTTGCAGCGGCATGCCCGGGCGGGCGCGCATATCGGTAAAATATACTTTGGAAGGTTCCATGCTCCACAGCCTCTTTTCTCGTTTTGTGCGTTTTTCTTTCGTCTCTTCCCTTCATTATATAGAAACGGCGGCCCGCTTGCAAGAGCGCGCCGCCGCAAGGGATAAAATTCCCGCTTTTCATCCTTGCGCCTGCCGGATATAATCGTCCAGCAGCGCACCCATCCACGCCTCAAGGGGGGTGAAGGAGAAGCCCAGGGCCGCCGCCCTGTCCGTGTTCAGCGAGTGATCCTCGGCGCCATTGTAGGGCGCCGGGTCGCCGTCCGGCGACAGCACCGGGGCCAGGCCGGTGCGGGACGTTACATAGTCCATGATCTGCGCGGCACAGGCGGCGCCCCTGCCGGCGCCGTTGATGGGGCCGGTAAAGCCGCTTTCCCCCAGGAAAGCCAGGAAGCGGCCCGCCTCGTCCGAGCGCACGAAGGGCAGCCGCCCTTCGGGGCTTTCCACAAACATGGGCTTTTGCCGCACGATGTGCTCCACATAAAAATACAGCCGTTTGGTGTAGTCGTCCGTTCCCACCACCATGGGGAAGCGCGCCATGGCGGCGGGGACGCCGCCGTGCTGCTGCACGATGGCGCTCTCGGCCTGGCGCTTTGCCTCGCCGTAGGGAAAATCGTCCCTGCCGCAGGCCACCAGCGGCGCGCGCCAGGGGTCAAACTCTTCCTCCCGCAAGTCCATATGGCAAACGGGATAGACGGAGGCCGAGGACACCTGCACATACCGTTTGCACCGCACGGCGGCAAAGAGGGCCGTGATGTCGTTGGAGCAATAGGCCAGGTCGTCAAAGACCACGTCGTAGGTTTTGCGCGGGAGATTTTTTTGCAGGCTGGCGTCGTCGTGACGGTCCAGCACCAAGCGGGCGACCCGGTCCCCAAAGGGGTCGGGCGCAAGGCCCCTGGTGGCGATGGCGACCCGGTGCCCACCGTCCAGCAATGCCTGTACCAGATGCCTGCCCATCAGGCGCGTGCCGCCAAATACCAATACGTCCATTTGTTTCCCCTGCCTTTCCTGAGGGGCTGCCTCACAATGCCGCGCCTTAAAAACACGGCGCTTTTGCGGGCAGGCCCTTTATGCCGCGAAGCGGAAGGTGAGCTTCACGGGGTTGTGGTCGCTGTAGGCGAAATCGGTGTCGATATTCTCGGCCGTGGCCGTCACATTGTCCGAGACGAGGAAGCCGTCCACCACGGTGACATAATTCACGCCTTTTTCATAGGGAATGTCCGCGCCGCGGCAGGTGGGCACCTCGGTGCCGTTGGCCGCCGCCACGAAGGAGAAGTGATCGGCCAGGTCCCCGTCGTCCATGTCCTGCACCCAAGCGGGGTACTGCTGCCGGGAGGGAAAGGCCAGGCCCGTGCCGTAGAGAGCATGGTTGAAGTCCCCGCCCACGATGACCAAATTGCCCATCTCTTTCTCCTCGGTCAAGACCTGGTTCAGCAGTACCAGCTGGCGGGCGCGCACGGTGCCGCCCTCGTCGTAGGCGGACATGTGGCTGTTGATGAGCACCAGTTCCCCTTCCGCCCCCTCGATGGGCAGGCGCAGCACGGCGAAGCAGCGGTCGAGGTCGGTGAACTTGATGAAGAAGCTGTTGTCCACCGGGTAGCTGCGGCGCACGGCCTCGCCGACCCTGTAGCGGGTGAGCGTGTCCAGACCGGCCAGCACCGCGCCGTGGGGGTCGCCAAAGGGATAGGCCAGATAGGCCGAGTGGAAGTTGACCGCCCACACGGCGCCGTAATCGGCCAGGCCCTGGGCCACCAGGGCGCGCTGGTCCACGTCATAGCTGCGGTCGGCCTTTTCGTCCACCTCCTGCAGCAGGCAGAAATCGGCGTCCAAGTCCCGCAGCACGCCGATGGCACCGTTTGTGTGGTCCAGCACGGACTGTTTGCTGACGGCCTTGCCGTACTTGCCCGCCGTGGGCGTGCCGTCCGCCATGACGCCTGTGTCCATAAAGAAGGAATAATCGGGCCCATAGGCGCCGAAGCCGATGTTGTAGGTGACGGCGGTGTAGGCGCCGTCCGCCCGCAGGGCCGCGCCAGGGGCGCACTCCATAGTGAGGGGCTGTCCGTCGTCGATGCGGTAGTACTGCCACTGCATATATCCCACGAACCCACCACCGCGAGCACGAGGACCAGCAGCAGCGCGGCCAGGGCGATGCCGATGCGTTTGAGTACCTTTTTCATGGTCTTGCCTCCTTGATGGAACAGAAAAAAGAGCAGGCGAAACGAAAGCCGTTTCGCGCCGCTCTCTTCTCTATCCGAAACTCTTTCCTTTATTATAGTGGAAAGCGCGGGCCGAATCCAGCCCCAGATGTCCCAAAAAACCGGGATGGATTTTGTAGGAACGGCCAAACAGCTTACCGCCATAGCCCAGGGCCGCAGCAGTACCCGCGGCTTTTCCCTTGGAACGACGGACTTTTCACGGCAAATGGGGTATGATGGCATGGTCAGTTGCCCTGCTGGCGATAAGCGGTGGGTGTGAGGCCGGTGTACCGGCGGAACAGTTTGGTAAATTAGTACAGGTCCGCATAGCCCACGGCCGCGGCGATCCGGCTGATGGACAGGCCCGCGGGCCCGCGCAGCATCCGGCGCGCCTCGGCCATGCGCAGGCCGGCCACGTATTCGGGGAAGGAGACGCCCACCTCCCGGTTGAACTGCTGGGACAGATAACTGGGGCTGACGCCCAGGCGCTGGGCCACTTTTTTGAGGCTGAGCTCGCTGTCCGACAGATGGAAGTGGATGTCGTTAATGGCCCGGCGCACATTTTTGGTGTAGTTGGCCAGCGAATGGCTGCGCACCACCCGGCAGTAATCGGCGGGCATCTCCCGCTTGATCTCGGCGATCTGGCTGAGGGTGGCGGCCTCCTCGATGCGCACGGCCCATTTGCCGCTGATCTCGTCGATGTAAAGCGGATGCACCTTGGCCGGCTCCAGCGCTTTGCGAAACAGGGTGTTGACCACGATCAGGGTGTTTTTCTCGCTGCGCAGACGGTTGGGGAAGCGGTCCAGGAAAAACGAATTGTTCGCCCAGCCTTCAGGCAGCTCCCCGCGGGAGATGCACTCCAGCAAATAATGCTCGCCCTCATAACGGCTGGCGATGGCGTCCGCCCGCGCCTGGAGGGAGTCCTCCTCCAGCACCGGGCAGGGGGCCGGGTGCTCGGGCGATATCTCCACCGAGCGCAGCACCTGCCGGGGCTGCGGGCGGCCCAGGCTGACGGCCAGGCCCTCCAGCATCACGCGCACCTTATCCACGCTCAGCACGGGCAGGTGATGGAGATAGGCCAGGTACACCTCTTTTTCCTCCATGGGCACGCGGTTCTGCAGCAGCACCTCGTCCAGGGACAGGGGCGCGTCCTCGGCCAGATAAGGCCCCAGGATGCCGAATCCGTCGGGCGCGCGCAGAGGCAGCACGGCAAAATAGATGCCGAAGCCCGTGCGCACTTCGTAAATGTCCGGGACCTCGCAGTCAAACAGGCTGCCGCCGTAGAAGAACTCGTCATAGCTTTTGCTGATGGGACCGGGCATCTGCGTCCGGTCCAGATAGTCCATGGCGCTGAGGCGGCGGTCCAAAAACAAAAAGGGCACATCCAGCAGCGTGCGCGCCGCATGGGCGAAGGCATATAATTTATCCTGGTGTTCCGACTGCATAGAACGGCCTCCCCTTTTTTCTTTACTATAACACAGTGCGCCGGGATTTAGTAGAAAATTTTTAAGATAATCAAAAATATTCGATAATTTTTACTAGGGATCAGAAAAATTTCCTCACGGTGCGCTGCCATATTTAGTAAAATAGAAGCAACAACGGCCGCAGAGGCGAAAAAATTGAAAATTGGAAAAGGAGTGTCGCATTATGGTGGATCTGAAAGCAAATCCTTTTTACCTGGACGACGAAGGCGTGCGCTGGGTGCGCGAGACCATCGCAGGCATGACGGACGAGGAAAAGATCGGGCAGCTGTTTTTCAACATGGGTTCTTCCCGCGAGGAGGGCTATTTGAAGGAGAGCGTGCAGAAATACCACATCGGCGGCGTGCGCTATAACCCCGGCACCGCGGCCGAGGTGTACGAACAGAACCGCATTTTGCAGGAGAACGCCAAGATCCCCCTTATCATTGCCTGCAACACCGAGGGCGGCGGCAACGGCGCGTGCATCGGCGGCACGGAGATCGGCATGCCGGTGAAGATCGGCGCAACGGGCGACGCCAAATACGCCTACGAGATGGGCCGCATCGGCAACAAGGAGGCGGCGGCCATCGGCTGCAACCTGAGCTTCGCGCCTTTGTCCGACATCAACCAAAACTGGCGCAATCCCATCGTGTCCAAGCGCTGCTTCTCCAACCAGGCCGACGTGGTGGCCGAGATGACCCAGGCCTATTTCAAAGGCGCCCACGAGGTTCCGGGCTTTGGCTGCGCGGCCAAGCATTTCCCCGGCGACGGCATCGACGAGCGCGACCAGCACCTGTCCCCCAGTGTGAACACAGCCGACTGCGACACCTGGATGGCCACCTACGGCAAAGTGTACAAGGGCCTGAACGACTGCGGCCTGGAGGCGGTGATGGCCGGCCACATCATGCAGCCCGCCTGGACGCGCAGGCTGAACCCCGGCATCCAGGACGAGGACATCATGCCCGCCACCCTCTCCCCCGAGCTGCTGCAGGGCCTTCTGCGCGGCGAGCTGGGCTTCAACGGCATGATCCTGACAGACGCCTCCCACATGGTGGGCATGACCTGCATGATGAAGCGCAGCGAGATGCTGCCCCGGGCCATTGCCGCGGGCTGCGACATGTTCCTGTTCTTCAACGATATGGATGAGGACTTCGGCTACATGATGGACGGCTATAAAAACGGCGTCATCACCGAAGAACGGCTGCAGGAGGCGCTGGAGCGCATCCTGGGCGTGAAGGCATGCCTGGGCCTTCAGAAGAAGGCGCCCAC
>CAJMEU010000067.1 GCA_905212515.1 uncultured Oscillospiraceae bacterium
CAAAATTGCCCCTGCCTGCCGGGCTTTAAATGCAGGATAGGCCGCGCGCGGAGTGGCCGCGCATGTATAAGCAAAATCGCGCCGAAAAGGAGAACATCATGGAATTTTTGAAGGAACTGTTTGGCACCGAGGCCCTGACCTATGGCCAGCTGGCCGAAAAGGTGACGGCCAAAAAGATGAAGCTGGCGGACCTGTCCACGGGCGCTTATGTGGGCAAGGAGAAGTTCGACGCGCTGACCGTCGAAAAGGAGGGGCTGTCAACGCGCCTGGCCGAAGCAAACGCCAAGCTGGAGGGCTACGACCCCGAATGGAAGGCCAAGGCGGCGCAGGCGCAGAAGGATGCCGACGCCCGCGTGGCCGCCGTGCAGCGGGACGCCGTGATCGACGGGGCCATCGCCAAGGCGAAGGCACGCAACGCCAAAGCAGTGCGCGCGCTGCTGGACATGGACACCCTGGCCAAAAGCACGGACCTTTCCAAGGACGTGGACGCGGCCTTGGCGAAGGTGGCCAAAGAAAACGATTATCTGTTCGAAGGAAACGCAGCGAAACCCGAGATCAAGGGCGCGGTGCCGGCGGACCCCGGCCCCAAGGAAACGGCCGCGGTGAGCGCTGGCCCCGTCGTGATCTGATGGCAAGAAAGGAATGATTTTTTATGGCAAGAACGAAAGCACTCAGCCTGATCCAGAACGGCAGCACCAAGGTGGAGCTGGCCGAGCTGTCGGGCCTTGTGGTCCAGAACATCCAGAAGGAGACGCTGGCCTCGGGCCTCAAGTCCCAGTCTTACACGGGCAACCCGGCCACGGGCAGCGTGGAGTACCGGCGTTTTAAAAACAGCGCCTCCCAGGAGTACGGCACTGCCCGGACGGCCGGCAAGGGCACGGCCCTGACCATCCCGCCCACGGTGGTGAACCTTTCGGTGCACCGCGAGATCGTGGAGGAGGCGGCCAAGTTTGACCTGGACACCTTCGGCGTGGGCAACATCATGGCCCGCCGCGCGGACAACCACGTGGATACCGTGGCCGCCGAGCTGGACACGGCCTTCTTTGCCGCGGCCTTTGCCGAGGGCACCGCCTTCACCACCAGCGAAACGAACCTGGAGGACATCCTGGAGGCGTACATCCAGACCCTGGAGACCACGAAAAACGACTATGTGCGCGGCGTGCCCCGCAGCATCATGCGCCTGGTGTGCGCCCCGGCCTTCTACGGCAAAATGCGCAACTACCTGGACAAGGGCGTGAACAACGCCAATGTGGATACCGCGGCCGACGATTTCAACATCTTCCACGGCGTGCGCGTGTACACCAGCGTCTACCTGCCCGAGAAAGCCAAGGCCGCGCTGATGATCGATGGCGCCGTGGCCCAGCCGGTGGTGCTGTATCCCTACAGGGAGCCGGAGAAGATCCCCCTGTCCAACGACTACGGCATCTCCATGTTTTACGATTACGGCACGAAGGTGCTGACGCCCGACCTGGTGTACACCTATTCCGATCCCGGCGTGTGAGGAGGAAAGAGCCATGAAATTCAAGAGCAACACGACCGGCACGGTGCTGGAGCCCCGCAGCAGGATGGTGGAGGAGCAGCTGGCCAAAAGCGCGGAGTACAGCCCCTATAAGGCCGAGCCGGCCGCGAAGAAGGCCGAGCCGGCGAAGACCGGCGGCAAATAAAGGCGGTGGGCCCATGGAACAGCGCCTGGAAAAACTGAAAGCCCTGCTGGGCATCACAGGCACGGAGCAGGACGTCCTGCTGGACTTTGTGCTGGAGACCGTGGAGGACATGGTGCTGGCCTATATCAACTGGGACGCGCTGCCGCCGGCGCTGGAAAACGTGCTGCTGGTGATGTGCGCCAGCTACTACAAAGCCGCCGGCCTGGGCACCACCCAGGCGGCGGCCGGCGCCGTCACCAGCGTGAAGCGCGGGGATGTGCAGACGTCCTTTGCCGCCGGCGACGGGGCGTCGGGCTCGGCCTCCACCTTTGACCTGGGAACGGGCGGCGGGGACTTCTTCGGCTGGCGCACCGTGCTGAACAGTTATCGGAAACTGAGGTGGTGACCATGTTTGGGAATCCGGCCGCCGAGCGCGCGGCCATCGAGCACACCTACGAGGACACGGCCACCATCTCCCGTCCCCGGCCGGTGACGGAAAACAACATCACCAGGATGGAGCCGGCCCCTCTATATGAAGGCATCCCCTGCGCGCTGTCTTACACAGGCGGAGACGGCAGCGGGCAGACCCGCGCCCAGAACAACATCGACTGGGACGCCGTGCTGTTCGCCGCGCCGGAGCTGGATGTGCAGCCGGGGGACGGGGTGGAGGTACGCCGCTTCGGGCGCCTGCTGCGCTTTGCCGTGGCGGGACGCCCGGCGGTGTACGCCACCCACCAGGAGATCAAAGTGAAGGATGGTGACCTGGCGTGACGCTGAACGACTTTTTGCAGGCCATCGCGGACAGGCTGCGGGCCATCTGGCCGGACAAAACTGTCCAGCTGAACAAAATTCCCCGGGACGCCGACGGGCAGTTTTTTGTGGGCATCATTGAATCCGGGCAGGAAAAGCACCTGGACCGCCGGCGCAAGCGGACGGTGCAATTTGAGGTGCTGTATTTCCTGCGGGACGGGGACAACCTGGCCTTCAACGCCTGGGCCGAGCAGATGTACGACAGCTTCGAGGTTCTGGACGTGTGGGCGGGGGACGGCACGCGGGAAGTGCGCCTGACAGGCCAGACGGCCCGGGAAGGGCAGAATGAGCGCGTGTTCCAGTTTTTATTCGACGCGGACTTTTTCTTCCGGCAGGTGCCCGGGGAAGCCCCGATGATGGAAACATTACAGCAAACGGAGGCCATACAATGACGAAAGCAGCAAAACAGCCGGCGGCCGTGACCGGGGCGCCGGCGTTCACCAAGGAGCAATTGGTCAAAAGCAAGACCCTGGGCCTGCCGGGCGACGCGGTCGCGGCCATCCTGCGGGATGGGCAGACCTACACCAAGGACGAAGCGGTGCAGCTCGTCCGCAATTATTTGGAAAGGAAGGTGTGAACCATGCCGATTGGCGGCGGAACGTTTACCCTGCAAAATAAAATTTTGCCCGGCGCTTACATCAACTTTGTAAGCCTGGGCAGCGCCTCCCAGATGGGGGCGCGGGGCGTGGCGGCCCTGCCCCTGGAATTGGACTGGGGCCCGGAAAACAAGGTGTTTGCCCTGTACGCCCAGCGCCAGGGAGCCGAGGAGGGCTACAGCAAAACGGCCCTGCCCCTGCTGGGGCATGCCCCCGCGGCGCCGGACCTGCTGCTGGTGCGCGAGGCGCTGAAGCGGGCCGGCAAGTTGCTGGTGTACCGTGTCAATTCCGGCGGCACCAAGGCCAGCGCCACAGTGGGCGGCATGACCGTGACCGCCCTGTACGGCGGCACCCGGGGCAATCAGCTGCGCGTGGCCGTGCTGGCCAATGCCGACGACGAGGACGCGGTGGATGTGGTGACGTACCTGGACGGCGCGGCCATGGACAGCCAGACGGTGGCAAAAACGGGCGGTGCGGCCGTCCTGAAAGCCAACGACTTTGTATCCTTCGGCGGCGCGGAAACGCTTACCGTGGCGGTTGCAACCGCGCTGACCGGCGGTACCAACGGCACGGTGAACGGTGCGGCCCACACGGCGGCTCTGGCGGCGCTGGAGGTGGAAGCCTTTAACGTGATCGGCTATGCCGGCACGGACGAAAGCACCAAAGCCCTGTATGCGGCCTTTGTGAAACGCCTGCGCGACGACGAGGGCAAGAAGGTGGTGGGTGTGCTACACGACTACAAGGGCGACCACATCGGCCTGATCAATGTGAAAAACGGCGTGATTTTGGCTGACGGTATGGTGGTGCCCGGAGACAAGGCCGTCGCCTGGGTGACGGGCGCCAGCGCCGGCGCGGCCATCAACGAGAGCCTGACCAACACCGCCTACGACGGTGCGGTGGATGTGGACATCAAGTACACCAAGGCCCAGTTTGAGGCCGCCATCCTGGCCGGCGAGTTCGTCTTTTACGGCGACTACGGCGCCGCCCGGGTGTTGACGGACATCAACAGCCTGACCACCTACGACGGCGGCCTGACGGAGGATTGGACATCCAACCGGGTGGTGCGCGTGCTGGACGGCTGGGCCAACGACACGGCCCGCATCTTCGGCGCCAGCTACATCGGTAAGATGACCAACAGCGACACCGGCCGCCAGCTGTTCCTGGCCGACCTTGTCAGCCTGGGCCGGCAGTACGAGGCCATCGACGCCATCAGCGGCTTTGCCGCCGACGACATCACCATCCAGCAGGGCGCGGGCAAGCGCGACGTGGCGGTTTCCTCCGCGCTGCAGCCCAACGACAGCATGGAGAAATTGTACATGACCGTGACGGTCAGCTAAGGGAGGGACCAATATGCAGAAGATCAACGCACCCGACACCATTTCGGGCAAAGAAGGCCGCGCCTATGCCAAGGTGAACGGCAACAACGAGGAGCTGTTCTACGCCCGCACCATCGAAGCCACGGTGGAGAAGTCCAAGGGCGAGGTGAAGGCCATCGGCAAGCGCATGGTGGGCCACAAGACAACCGGCGCCAGCGGGTCGGGGTCACTCAACATCTACTATCTGTCGCCGCTGTTCCGCCGGATGGTGGCGGTGTGGAAGGAGACGGGGCAGGACGTGTATTTCGACCTGGTGGTGGAGAACGACGACCGGGAATCCGCCGCCGGCAAGCAATCCGTCCTGCTGCGGGACTGCAACCTGGACAGCGTGATCCTGGCAAAGCTGGACGGCGATTCCGACGACCCGCTGGACGAGGATGTGGACTTCACCTTTGAGGACTTCGACATCCTGAAGGCATTCAACAAAATTTGAGAGGAGACAGCAACATGGGCAAATTGCAGGAGTTTTTGCTGGAACAGGAGATCGGCGAGGAGCAGATGTAGGTATCCATCGCGCCGTTCCCGTTCCCCTTTATCATCAAGTCCATCACCGAGGCCGAGAACAAGGCCATCCGCAAGGGCTGCCAAAAGGTGAGCTTTGACAAAAAGACCCGCCAGAAGCAGACGCAAACGAATTTGGACCTGTACAACAGCCGCCTGGTGACGGCTTGCTGCGTGGAGCCGAATTTTAAGGACGCGGCCCTGCAGGAGAAGTTCGGCGTGTGCGGCGCCGAGGACCTGATCAACAAGCTTTTGAAGCCGGGCCAATACACCGACCTGCTGCTGGCCGTGCAGGAGATCAACGGCTTTAACGACGACATCAACGAGCTGAAGGAAACGGCAAAAAACTGATCACGGGGGGCGAGGATGAGGCCGAGGCCGACTGCGAGGCGGTTTACGCCCACTTCGCCCTCCATCGTTTAAAGATTCTGCCCGGCGCGCTGCTGGCCCTGCCCCAGCGCGAGCGGGCATTTATTTACGCATCCATCGACCTGATGGCGGAAAAGGAACGCAAAGAAGCCGACCGCGCGAAGCGGAAGGGTAGGAAAGGCAGGTGACGGCATGGCCGGAGTATCCACACAATTCACCATCCAGGACAGAATGACAGCGAAGCTGCAGAAGATGACCGGGGCAAATGAAAAGCTGAACCGCACGCTGGAGACGACCGACCGGCTGACGGAACAGGTGGACGGGGACAATTATGCCCGTCTGACCGCCGCAGTGATCCGCACGGCCGATGGGCTGGACCGCCTGAACCAAAGACAGGAAGAAGCCGCGCAAAAGGCGAAAAAGGCGGAAAACCAATTTGCAAAGCTGCTGAACACGATTAAGAATCTGGCGGTTGTCCGCTTCGCACAAACCATTGGGAAGCAAGTGCTTGAATTATCCGACACCTTGACCAGTATGCACGCCCGTCTGAACCTGATGAACGACGGCCAACAAACGACGGAAGAGCTGCAGAACAAAATCATGCAGTCGGCAAATCGCTCCCGCTCGTCTTTCCTTGCCACGGCGGACGCGGTGGCCAAGCTGGGTGTGAACGCCAGAGAAGCATTCAACAGCAATGATGAGCTGATCGCCTTTTCAGAGGCGGTGAACAAGGCATTCGTCATATCTGGCGCCACGGCCGAGGAGCAAAAAAACGCTATGCTGCAATTGACCCAGGCCATGGCGTCCGGCGTGCTGCGCGGCGATGAGCTGCGCTCGGTGTTCGAACAGGCGCCGATCCTGGTGCAGACCATCGCCAAATACCTGGATGTGCCCATTGGTAAAATCCGCGAGATGGCCGCCGAAGGGCAGATCACAGCGGAAATCGTCAAGAACGCCATGCTGAAGTATGCAGGCGACATCGACAAAGCTTTTAATGATATGCCCATGACCTTCGCCCAGGCGTGGACCCTGGCGACCAACGCGGTGCTGCAGGTGCTCACACCCCTGCTGACGGCCATCGGCCAGGGCGCGCAGTGGATCTACGACAACTGGTCCATGATCGCGCCTGTCTTTTGGGGAGTGGCAGCGGCTGTACTTGCTTATGCGGCGGCGACCGCGATTTGGACGGCGGTTACCTGGCTGGCGGACGCAGCCAACAGGGCGCTGATTGCGGGGCTTTTGACCAATCCTATTTTGTGGGTCGCGGTGGCGATCGGCATACTGGTGGGTGTGATCTACAACTGGATTCAGGCGACTGGAGGCATTCAGGTTGCCTGGATGAAAGCCTGTGATTGGATATTAACTGCCTGGGATATGGTTAAAATCGGTTTCATGGCCGGGGTTTACTGGGTGATGGACCTGATGGGCCTGATGTCCCTGGCATTTTATTCTGCGGGGATCACAGTTGCGAATTATATGAGTGACATGAAGGCCGATGTGCTGCTGATTTTGCAGAACATGATCAACGGGGCTATCGCGATCATCAACGCCTTTATCTGCGCGCTGAACAAGATACCCGGTATCAACATTGAACTGATCGACCAATTCACATTCGGCGCCATGGCACAACTGGATGCTGAGGCCGCAAAACAGGCCCGTGCTGCCGATCTGGCCGATTATCAGGCGCAGGTGGAGGCGGCCATGAAGGACCGCGACGCTGCGCTGAAGGACATGCGCGCACAAGCAGAGGCCAACGCCGCCCAGCGCGACGCGGAGATATCAGCCGCCCAGGCGGCCGCCGCGGCAGGGGACAAAGGCGCGGCCGGCGATTTTGACTTCGGCGCCGGCGCGGCCAATTTGTCCGGTGCAGGCGGCAAGGGTGGCGCTGGAAATGTGGGCCACGTGGATTCTGTCGGCGCCATTGAGGAGCCGATCAACATCGCCAAAGAAGACCTGAAATTCCTGCGCGACGTGGCGGAAATGCGCTATGTGCAGAACTTTGTGACCCTGACGCCCACGGTGGCCATGAATGCCCAGATCAGCAAGGACGTGGATGTGGATGCGCTGGTAGGGGAGATTGCATACAGGCTGGAAAGCGAATTTGAGGCCGCAGCCGAGGGGGTGTATGCCTGATGGCGGAAGATGACAGAAGAACGATTGTCCTCACCACAAAGGAAAAATATGAAATGACGCTGATCGCGTCGGGGGAGGAAGTGCCCATCCCTGTGTTGCCGGCCAAACTGAAGGTGACGTCCCCCGGCGGAAACGAAACTGCGTCCGTGCTGGAGCTGGGGGACGTGCTGATCCTGCAGAAGAAAGGCTTGCGCACCATCGCCTGGGACAGCTTATTCCCTGCAAATCCAGACCCTTATGTGACAGGCGCCTTCACGCGGCCTATGGCAATTGTGGAGACGCTTCAGCGGGCGCGGGATACCCAAACGCCGATCCGGCTGTTTTTGGGGGGCTCACCCCTGGATATCAACGTGCGCATGGGCATCGATTCCTTCGACTACGAGGAGCGCGGCGGCGAAGTGGGCGATATCTATTATTCCATCAAGCTGACCGAGTGGAAGGACTATTCCCCGCGCAAGGTGGTGATCAAGCCCAACGGCGAGGTATATATCCAGGAGACGGCGCGCGATGATGATGTGTGGATGTCCGGCAGCAAGACAGGCATGAGCAGCGGAACCTATACGGTGCGGGAAGGCGAGAAGCTGTGGAGTATCGCCAAAAGGCTGTACGGCACCGGGGATTACGCAAAAATTTACAAGGCCAACCAGGCGGTGATTGGCAGCAATCCCGGCAAGCTGCTGGAAGGGGCGGTGCTGCAGATCCCATGATACAGATTCTATATCAGAACAACGTGACCGGCGCCGCTCACGAAATCACCACGCTGTGTAGCGCCGCGAAGTGGACGACAAAGCGAACGGGCTCCCCGGCCGCCCTGGAGCTGACCGTGCTGGTGAACGATCTTGTAAGCTGGTCCCTGGGCGGCGTCCTGCTTCTAAAGGCCGACGGCGCGGGGCTGTTTTACGGCTGGGTGGTCAAGCTGACCCACAGCGACGACGGCCTGGTGAAGGTGACGGCCTACGACCAGACCTGGTATTTGAAAAAGAACAAAGAGACCTATGTATTCACGGGACAACGGGCCGACCAGATTGTGAAGCAGATCGCAGATGACTTTGGCCTGAAGACGGGGGAGCTGGCCAACACGGGCTACGTGATCCCATCCATGGTGGAGGACGGCCAGACTTTGTTTGACATTGCCCTGAAGGCCCTGGACTACACACTGATCAACATCGGCCGCATGTTTGTACTGTGGGACGATTTCGGCGCGCTGCGCATCACCGATGTGGCGGCGTCCCGGCTGGACCTGGTGCTGGGCGACAACAGCCTGGCCACGGGCTATAGCTGCGAACGAAGCCTGGATTCCGAAACGTATAACAGGATCAAGCTGGTGCAGGACAACAAGGCCACCGGCGGCCGCGATGTGTATGTGTTCCAGGATTCGAACAACATGGCCTACTGGGGCACCCTGCAAAACTACGAGAAAATGGACGAGCAGATGAACGAGGCGCAGATCAAGGAGCGCGGCAGCCAGATGCTGGAGCTGTACAACAGGCCGAAGCACACCTTCGAGGTGAAGGCGCTGCTGGACCTCTCCGTCCGCGCCGGCCGGGCGCTGTATATCAGTATCGGCAAGCTGCGCACCGGGGCCTGGTTCGTGGTGGAGGAGACCAGCGCCGACCTACTGGCCGAGACAATGACCGTAAAACTGAAGGTGGTGTGACATGGCGCTTTTGGATGTGGTGAAAGAGGTGGCGCAGCAGGCGCAGGATGCCAGTGTGCCGGCTGCCTTCCTGACCGGCCTGGTGACGTCTGCCGCCCCACTGACCGTCCGCGTGGACAACCGCTTCGAGCTGTCAGGCGCGGCGCTGGTCGTCATGCGGGAGTTCGGGGCAGGGGCTTATGCGACGCATACGCACACCCTGAACGGGCAAACCACGGAGGCTGAGGTATACACCGGCCTGGCCGCAGGGGACAAGGTGGTGCTGCTGCGCAACCAGGGCGGCCAGGAATTTCTTGTTTTGGGGAGGGTGTAGGTATGGCGCTGATACCGGCCGCACCGGCGGCTTCCATCGGCCAGGCGGGCGAGATCAAGCCCGCGGCCGAACAAACCACACGGACCTATAAGATCGACTTTGCCTCCGGCCGCGTGGCCGGATTTGTGGACGGCCGGGAGGCCATGGAGCAGGCCATTTTCAAAATTCTTGCCACGGAGCGTTTCGCCCACCTGATCTATTCCTGGGGGTATGGCGTGGAGCAAAACGCGGTGCTGGGGAAAAGCTGGCGTGTATTTGCCAGCGAGCTGCGCCGCGTGGTGCGCGAAGCGCTGCTGGCCGACAGCCGCATCACCGACGTGACAGACTTTGACGTGGAGCAAATAGACCGCAGGACGGCGGCCGTGCGCTTCACGGCAAAAACGATCTTCGGGGATATCCCCGTGGAAAGGACGATCGACAATGTTTGAAAGCATGACCTTTGAAAATATCATGGATCGCTGCCTTGCCCGGGTGAATACCTCCGTGGACAAGCGCGAGGGGTCCATCATCTACGACGCCCTTGCGCCGGCGGCCGCCGAGCTGGCCGTGCTGTATATGGAGTTGGCCTACATGATGGACCGGGCGTTCCCGGACACGGCCACAGGCGAAGATCTGACAAAAAAGGCGCGGGAACGCAGCCTGACGCGCACACCGGCCACCTGTGCAGTGCGGAAGGCGTACTGCGAGCAAGCCAGCGGTGCCGGGTGCAGTGTGCCGTTGGGCACGCGCTTTTCAGGCGGAAATGTCAACTACAAGGTGGTGGAGGAGATCGCCGCCGGCCAGTATAAAGTGACGGCCGAGACAGCGGGCGCCGTGGGTAACGAGTATATCGGGACGCTGTTCCCCATCGACTACGTGTCAGGCTTGGCCGCGGCCCGCCTGGCGGACATCCTGATCCCCGGTGAGGACGAGGAAAGCGACGATGCCCTGCGGGCGCGCTATTACGAGACGCTGGAATCCCAGGCGTTCGGCGGGAACGTCGCCGATTACAAAAACAAGGTGGCGCTGCTGCCCGGCGTGGGTGCGGTGAAAGTCGTACCCGTGTGGAACGGCGGCGGCACAGTGAAGGTCCTCATTGTGGACAGCGAGAGGCACGTGCCGTCCACGGAACTGGTGAGCCAAGTGCAGGAGGCCATCGACCCCGCGCGGGGGCAGGGCACCGGCCTGGGCCTGGCGCCCATCGGCCACGTGGTCACGGTGGAAGGCGTGGCGGGAGCCTCCATCGATGTGGCGTGCAGCCTGACCTTTGACACGGGCGTCACCTGGGACAGTGCGCAGGAGGCGGTAAAGGCTGCCATAGAAACCTATTTTGCCGATCTGATCTCCACCTGGGCCGACGCCGACCACCTGATCGTGCGCGTCAGCCAGATCGAGACGAAAATCCTGAACGTGCCCGGCATCATCGACATCACGGGCACCACCATCAACGGCGGCACGGCGAATATCGCCCTGGCCGCAAACGAGATTCCGACGCTGGGGGTGGTCACAAATGAAGCTTAAATCCTACTGGCCCCGCTATCTGCAGGAGCTGGCGGAGTTCGGCCAGCTCGCCGATACACTGCAGCCGGAATTTACAAAAGCCGCCCGTGACGTGCGAAACGCCCCGGACGACTTTTTTCTTTCCAGCCTATCTATGTATGGCTGCGCAAGGTGGGAAAGCATCCTGGGCCTTACGGCTGACCCGGACGACACCGTGGAGCAGCGGCGGGAAAAAGTGCTGATTGCCTATCTGGACCATCTGCCCTACACCTGGCGGGCGCTGCTGCAATACCTGGCCACCATCAGCCCGACCTTCCGCGCCGAGCTGGACAGCGGCGCATACGAGCTGTTCATCTCCATCGTGTTGAGCGGCGGTTCCCAGCGGGATGCCCTGGCGGCGGCGCTGGAGCAAATGATCCCGGCCAATTTGGTGTTGCTGCTGCAGACGGCCATTGCGCAGAATGTGGCCCGCGCGCAGGTAACGGCGATGGCAGGTATGTACACCATGGTGCGGCACGAGCACCACCCCGAAGGAGGTTAAACCCTATGGCAAAATTTAAATCCACGATCACGGACAAGGGTTCCGCAGTGCTGACGGCTCTTGTGGCCCAGGGAAAGCAGCTGGCGGTGACTGCGGCAGCCGTGGGCGACGGTGTGGCCAACGGCGGACAGGCCGCGCTGACGTCCCTCGTGCACCAGCTTGACGGCATCAGCACGCAGATGGGGGAAAAGGAATACGTCCAGGGGACGCCCGCGTACCTGAAAATCCCCGTGCAGGTATCCAATGCGGGACTAACTGCGGCGCAGTACATCCGGGAGGTGGGCATCTTTGCCCGCGATGAGGAGGGGTCGCCGTTCCTGTTTTGTTATTCCTGGCTGGACGGCGCGGACACAGATAACCTGCTGCCGCCCTGCGCCGAAGCGATGACCGAGCAGGGCGACACGGTGCATATCCACGACGTGGCCGTGGTGATGACCAACCAGGAGAGCGGCGCCATCACCATCGAGATCAGCACCGGCTCTTTTGTGACCGGCGGACAGATGGAAGCCTATGCGGCGCCGAAAAACCATGGCCATGCCGCGGCGGACATTTTAGAGAGCACCGAGGAAAGCGTAGAGCAGGCCCAGCGCCGGCAGGATGAGGCCATCGAGGCCAAAGCAAACAAGGCGCCGAACCCCACCACTGGCAACCTGGCCGCGCTGGATGCCGCCGGCAGCCTGGCCGACAGCGGGAAAAAGCCTGCGGATTTTGCCACGGCGGCCCAAGGGGCCAAGGCCGACGCGGCCCTGCCCAAGACCGGCGGCACGATGACCGGCGCCCTGGTGGCGGCCAACCCTGCGGCCGGTGTGCTGGGCGTGGCCAACCAGGTCTACGTCGCCGGAGACGGGGCCATCGGCACGCAGCCCAACGGCACAACGGTGTTTCGATATGAGGTGGTGTGATGGCACAACGCATTGGGAACTTACCAGTTAAGGCCAAAGTGAAAGACCTTAAAACAAAATATTGCGGAGAACCTATCGCATGGCAGGTGGGAGAACACAACCATAGTGGTTATCCATCAAATAGCACTACGCTGGTTACGGAATATATAATTAAAGTTTGTTGTTTTGACGCAGCAGAAAGCGGAAGCACCTCAGGCGGAAATGCCCGCTGGGCGTGGTCTAATATTCGTCAGTGGTTGAATAAAGACAGCATCCCTTGGTATGTGGCCACACATGATGGGGACCAACCGCCTGCAACTGGAAAGTTATATGGAAACTATGGCCCTTATGAGAATGAAAAGGGCTTTTTGTCAAATTTCAGCCCAAAACTGAGGGCTGCGATAAAGCCCACTTCGCTTGTAACTGCGCTTCCTTCTTCTTATGGCATTGGAACTGAAACCTCTGTTGATGAAGTGTTTTTGCTATCTCTTACTGAGGCATCGGGTTCTCCAGTAACATTTCAAGATGATACAGGACCAATTTATGAAGGCAGTAAATTGGCCATGTTTGAATCACAAGTGGCTACTAGAACACGCAAATTGTCGCAATCTGCCAAGGATTCAACAAGCTATAACAGTTCTAATTTTTATAAGGGAGCGTACTGGAACTGGTTTTCGAGATCTACAAATAACTTTGGTGTAGACCATCCGTGTATGTTTTCTTATGATGGCTATCGTGCTGCAACCCAAGCCTATGATGATAGAGTAGGTATAGTTCCTGCCATTAATGTCGATTCTGATTTGATGGTGTCTGCTTATCCGAACGGTGATGGCTATTATATCGTTGAGCAACCACCACCGGCGACGTTGGGCGAACTGGAGTTGAAGGACAAAGTAACCTTTGGTAGCTACTATGGCGCACCCATCGTCTGGGAGATTGGAGACAAGAATCACGCCGGCTATCCGGCCAACTCGGTGACGCCGGTATCTGCGAATATCGTTAAGATATGCTGCTTTGATGCAAAAGAACCGGACAACAGCAACAGCGACCGTCGAAGCTACGGCAACAATCGATATTCCGTATCCAACATCCGCCAGTGGCTGAACAGCAGCGCCGGGGCTGGCCAGTGGTACGCCCCGCAGCACAGCACAGACGCGCCGCCCACCAACGCCAATGTGCAAGATTCTTACAATGAGTACGATGGGCAAGCGGGCTTTCTCAACACGTTCACGGTAAGTGAGCGGGCTGCTCTGCTTCCCACTGCCCTGACCGTTGCCAAGCCTGTAGTAGATGGCGGTGGCTCCGAAACCGTCACCGACAAGGTCTTCCTGCTGTCCATGGACGAGGTCGGTCTCGGAAATTTCGGCATTAGCGAGGGTTCCAAGCTGGCCATGTTCAGCGACAACGTCAGCCGCCAGTGCCGCCCCACCGCGCAGGCCGTCAGCAACTGCGAATACACCTACAGCACGTTGAGTGCTTTGCTGCCGTGGTTTTGGTGGCTTCGGACCCCGGCACGGGAGTACACAAGCACCGTGCTCTGCGTGGACACGGAAGGGGGTAGAGACCTCGCTCGCCAGGGGTATGATCGGTACCGCGCCCTCCGCCTGGCTTGTAACCTTTCCGCCGACACACCCATCATCCCCTTGGCCGACGGTACCTACGCAGTAGCCCACACCATGCCCAAGACCACCGGCGAGCTGCCTGTGGGTGCGCTGGTGAACGCGCCGGTTGCGGATGGGACGACCAAGCAGTGCATCGCCGTGAACCAGGGAATCCCCGAGAACAGCGCGCTGTATGATGCGAGCTGTAACGGGACGTGGATGCTGTTTAAGGAGTGCA
>CAJMEU010000068.1 GCA_905212515.1 uncultured Oscillospiraceae bacterium
TCGGTAGCGGTAAAGTCGCCGGCGGCAACGCCGGCGGCAATCTGGGCGGCGGTGGTCTCGATGACGCCGATGGGCCGCACGATACTGCGCACAAAGAACATGCCCGACCAGATGGAAAAGCCCAGGATGGCCGCCACCAGGCACAGGCTGGCAAAGGTGATGGTGGCAATGGAGGAGTCCAGCAGCGTCAGGCTGGTGACCAGGCGCAGGGCCGCGATGTCGCCGCAGGCCACGGGCAGCAGCACCGTCAGGGCCATCACCTTTTCCTCTTCCCCCTGGGTGCGGTACACGGCGCTGGCCGTGCCCGCCGGCGCCCCCACGGCCGCAGCCCAATCCTCTCCCACCGCCTGGCCCGAAGAATAGCCGGTGGTGGTGGCGGCCACGCGGCCGTACCGGTCCACCAGCATCAATTCGAATTTGTCCTTTTCGGTGAACTGCTCCACCATGCGGCGCAGCACCGTCTCGCGGGCGGCCGGGGTGGACGCCTCGGTGACGGACAGCTGCGTCACCAGCGTGCTGGCACGGGACTGCATGGCCCGGCGGGCGCTGTCGTAGTTGCTGGAGATGGTATAGTATAGAAAACCCGCCTCAGCCGCCACCAGCACCAGCACGGTGAACAGCAGGCTGCCGCGCACCCATCGTTTTGTAATACTGTCCAAAAGCGCGGCCGCCTCCTTCCCGCGGGGTGTTTTTCCCGCCCGTCAGCTGTTCCAGCGGTAGCCGTAGCCCCACACCGTCAGGATGTGCTTGGGGTTCGAGGGCTCGTCCTCGATCTTCATGCGCAGGCGGCGGATGTTCACGTCCACGATCTTCACATCGCCGAAATAATTCTCGCCCCACACGCCCTCCAGCACCTTCTCGCGCACCAGGGCCACGCCGGGGTTCATGAAGAACAGCTCCATGATCTGGAACTCCACCTGCGTCAGGTCGATGGGCTGGCCGTTTTTGTAGAGCACGCGGCTTTTCTGGTCCAGCACGAACACGCCGGAGACAAGCCGCCCGTCCGCCTCGTCGGGCCCGGCGCCCCCCGCCACGGCGGCGCGGGCCACGCGGCGCACCAGGGCGTCCACCCGGGCCAGCAGCTCGCTGACGGAGAAGGGCTTGGTCATATAGTCATCGGCGCCGATGGACAGGCCCTTGATCTTGTCCGTCTCCAAGGTTTTGGCGCTGAGCATGATGATGCCGATGGCGTCCGAATCCCGGCGGATGTTCTCGCACAAAGAAAAGCCGTTCATGCCCGGCAGCATGATGTCCAGCACGGCCACGTCGAAGCGGCCGCCGCCGGACATCAGGGCCAGGGCCTCCTCGGCGCTGCCCGCCTCGGCCACCTCGTAACCGGCCATGCGCAGGTTCAGGGCGATCACCTCGCGGATCGATTCCTCGTCTTCCACTACCAACACTTTACGCATCTGAAGTTCTCCTTCCGTGTGCCCGTATGGGCGCGGTCAGTCCAGATATTGGGCCCCTGTGCGGATCTGCTCCCGCTCGTTGTCCGTACAGCCCGTGCCGAAATACACCAAAACGCGCACGCCCTCGCGCACCGCGATCTGTTCATAAATGCCGGGTTCCTCGTCGGCGTCGGCGGTGCGCACGCTCAAAAGCAGCTGCCCGTCCTCGATGCGGCGCATCTGCCAGCTGCCGTCCGCGGCGCTGGCGTCCACGTCCACCCTGTCCCGCCACACGCTGGGCAGGCGCATGAAAAGGCCCGTGGCCGAATCGTACACGCCGAAGCGCTCAAAGGGCAGCACCGGCAGCAGGTAATTGTACCACTCCACCAAGTACAACCGCCGGGCGCCCTCCTGGGCGCTGACGGTCTTGCGCACCTGGGCCACGTAGACGGTGCCGTTGCCCACCAGGTCCCGCGGGGCCAGCTCCTGCACGGCGCGGGCCGTCTGGGCTAACACCTCCTCGCCCTTGCCCTGGGGCCACAGGAACAGCCGCCCGTTCTGCATGCACAGCACCGTCACCGCGTACCGGCCCGAGGACAGCACCCCGTCCACGATAATGCCCCGCTCGTCCCCGTAACGGGTGAGGTACAGCCCCGCGCAGCCCACCAGGCTTTCGTCGAACGTCACCGTCTGCACAGGGCCGAACACGCCCTCCTGCAGCGTCCACAGCTGCATGGTCATGGCGCCGGGCTGGCCCGCCTGGCCCACCACGGCCAGGTCCGCCCGGCCGTCGGCCGTTACGTCCTCGGCCAAGAACTGGTCGTACGCCTGGCGGTACAGCACCGACAGCCGGCCATCCGCATACTGGTACAGGGCCAGGTATTTATCGCCCAAATTGCTGTTGGCATACCCCACGGCCAGCTGGGTGCCCTGGGGCAGGAAACTGCGCCGCGCCAGGGCCGCCACCTCGGTGGACAGCCCTTCCGCCTCATCCGCCACCTGCCAGGCGCCGTCCTCGCCGGCCTCCAGCACCGCCAGGTGCACGTTTTTGCCCTTGCCCTCGGCGGTGTACAGCACCGCCACTTCATCCTGGCCGTCGCCGTCCAGGTCGCCGATCTGCATGGGGTCCATCTCGTCGCCGCCGCGGGGGTACTTCAGCTGCGGCGTCTCGCCCAGGAAGGAGGACAGCGCCTTGTGCACGGCGCTTTGCAGCTGGCCCGTCTGCGGCGCCCGCAGCAGTTCTTCCACATTGCTGCCCAGCAGGGGCGAGGCGCTGCACCCGCTGAGCACCAGGGCCAGCAGGGCGGCCAAAAGCGCGTGGGCACGCCGCTTTTTCCTTTCCATGCCCGTCCCCCTTTTGCCGCTGTCAGCGCCAGTATAACATACAATTATGAAAAAATAATTACAATTATTATACTACGCCCGCGCAGCAGATGCAAGCCAAAGACGTGCCCCGGCACGGGCGGGGCGGGCGCGGGACGAAAAAATGGGGCGCCCGGCCTCTTCGGCCCCGCGCCCCGGCTGATCGGTCTTTCGCCCCTTTTACACCAGATAGATGCCCACCGTCATCACGGCCGCGCCCACGCAGAAGCCCGTCACGCCCCAGCCCTTGGCGCGGGGGCCGGGCTGGGCAAAGGCCTGGGGCAGCAGCTCGGCCGCCGACACCCACAGCATCACGCCCGCAATGAGCGCGATGAGGCCGTTGAGGAACGTGGGTGATAAAAAGCCCTGCAAAAAGCAAAAGGCGATGCCGGCCCCCAAGGGCTCGGCCAGGCCGGAGGCCAGGGCGTACAGCACGCCCCGCGCCCGGCTGCCCGTGGCGCAGCTGACAGGCACCGAGATGGCGATGCCCTCGGGGATGTTGTGCAAAGCGATGGCCAGTGCCAGCGCGCCGCCCAGGGCCCGATCCTGATAAGAGGAAAACAGCGTGAGAATTCCCTCGGGCAGGTTGTGCAGGATGATGGCGGCCGTGGTCACCATGGCGCTGTGCAAAACGCCGGGCGTCACGGCCCGGCCCGTGCCCACGCGCCCGCCGCCGGCCACCAGGGCCGTGGGCTCCGGCTCGGGGATGCAACGGGCCAGCGCCAGGGCTACCAGCATGCCCATCACCATCAAACTGGTGGCCTGCAGCCCGGCCGCGTACAGCGGCAGGCCGCCCGCGGCATAGGTCTCCACCGCGTGGGGGATCATGTCCGCCAGGGACACGGTAGTCATCACGCCGCCGGCGAATGCCAGCGAAAAGGCCATCACCCCGGGCCCGGGCCGGCGGATGAACAGCACCACCAGGCCCCCCAGGCCGGTGGAAAGGCCGGCCAACGCGGAAACAGCAAACGCATACAGCATATCCATTCCTCCCCGGCGCATCCGGAAAGGCAAAATGTTCCGCCTCCAGGACTTTTCGGATGCGCCTTAGAATAAATATGCGTGTCCGCTGCTTTACAGCACTCGCAGGACGCCCTCGCGCATGATATTTTCCACCAGGGCCGCGATCTCCTGCGGGGGCTGGGGCATGCCGTCTTCCAGCCAGCGGCGCAAAACGCCGATGCACCCGGCCGAGATATAGGTGAACACATAGTCGTACTCCTGGTCCCCGCGGTAGCCCAGGGCGTTGTACTGGGCGCGCACCGTCTCGCGCACCAGGGTCTCCACCCGCTCGATAAATTCCATGTCCCCGCCTTTGCACAGCAGCACGCGGCACATGTCCGCATTGTCGGCCAAATAGCAGAACACGCCCCGCAGGCCGGCGCTCAGGTTATTTTCATCCAGTTTATTTTCTTCGAACACCTGCCCGATCACCTGCTGGAAGCCCTGCTGCATCTCGCTTTCGATGCTGTGCAGCAGGTCGTACACATCGGTGTAATGCAGGTAAAAGGTGCCCCGGTTGATGTCGCAGGCCTCGCAAAGCTCCTTCACCGTGATGTCCCGAATGCTTTTTTCCTCCATCAGCGCAGCCAGCTGTTCGCGCAGCAGGCGGCGTGTTTTGCGCACGCGCCGATCTCCTGTGTCCGTCATGGAACCCCTCCCTCTGGTCACAATTTTTTAACAAGATTTAATCGACATTTTCAGCTAAAATGTCGATTTTTCCACAAACCCCCACCATTTTGCCGATTGTGCTTCTTCCCGCTATCTATTATAATAAGAAAACAAGCAATAATCAACATCGCGTTTATTAAAGGACAGCAGTCCCGTTATCTTGGAGGGTGCCATGGCGGAACAGTTCGTCGTGTTCGACGGCGTGTGCAAATATTATCAGATGGGCCAGACGCGCATCGCCGCGGCCGACCACATCAGTTTCCAGATCAACAAAGGCGAATTCTGCATCATCGTGGGCCCCTCCGGCGCGGGCAAAACCACGGTGCTGAACATGCTGGGCGGCATGGACACCTGCGACGAGGGCAGCATCTACCTGGACGGGCAGGAGGTCAGCGCATACAACCAAAAGCAGTTGACCCAGTACCGCCGGTACGACGTGGGCTTTGTGTTCCAGTTCTACAACCTGGTGCAGAACCTGACGGCCCTGGAAAACGTGGAGCTGGCCAGCGAAATCTGCAAGGACCCGCTGCCCGCCGAGGCGGCCCTGCGGGGCGTGGGCCTTGCAGAGCGCATGGGCAACTTCCCGGCCCAGCTTTCGGGCGGCGAGCAGCAGCGCGTTTCCATCGCGCGCGCGCTGGCCAAAAACCCCAAGATCCTGCTGTGCGACGAGCCCACGGGCGCTTTGGATTACAACACGGGCAAGCAGGTGCTGAAGCTTTTGCAGGACACTTGCCGCAAGACCGGGCGCACGGTCATCGTCATCACCCACAACAGCGCGCTGACCGCCATGGCCGACCGGGTGATCCGCATCAAGAGCGGCCAGGTGGCCGGCATGGAGCAAAATCCCCATCCCACCCCCGTGGAAAGGATCGAGTGGTAAGTGAAACGAACCTATCGCAAGTCCATCCTGCGCACGGTGCGGCAGACGATGAGCCGTTTTCTGGCCATCTTCGCCATCGTGGCGCTGGGCGTGGGCTTTTTGGCGGGCTTGCTGGCGACGACGCCGGACATGCGCTATACCGCCGACGCTTATTTTGACAGCACCCATCTGTTCGACCTGCGCGTGGCGGGCACCCTGGGCCTGACGGACGAGGACATGGACGCCATCCGGGCCGTGGAGGGCGTGGCCGAGGTAATGCCCGCCTACGCGGCGGACGCCATGATGGTGACGCCCAGCGGCGACACGCTGGTGGCGCGCATCCACAGCCTGCCCATGGACCAGATCGAGGAGAAAGAGCCGGAAGGCTACCTCAACCGCCTGGTGGTGGTACAGGGCCGTCTGCCCGTGAAGGACAACGAGTGCGTAGTGGAAAAGGGCCTGTACGGCGGGTCCTCCTTCGAAGTGGGCGACACGCTGACCCTCTCGGAGGACAACAAGGACCTGGACGACACCTTCACCCGCCACGACTTCAAAGTGGTGGGCGTGGTGGAATCGGGCTACTACTTCTCCATCGAGCGCGAGAGCGCCACCGTGGGCAACGGCACCGTGGGCCTGGTATTGTATACCGGCGAGCAGAACTTCGCCCTGGACGTGTACACGGACGCCTACATCTCCGTGGCCGGCGCCGGAGATTTCAGCAGCCTGGAAGACGATTACTTGGACTATGTGGAGGAGACGGCCCACCGCATCGAGGACATCAGCGGCCAGCGGTGCGAGCTGCGCCTTGCCCAGGTGCGCGCCGACGCCGAGGCGGAATTGGCCGACGCCCGCAAAAAATACGAGGACGCCCGCGCCGAGGCCGACGAAAAGCTGGCCGACGCCAAGGCCCAGCTGGACGACGGCCAGGCCCAGGTTGACGACGCCGAAAGCCAGCTGGAGAGCGCGAAAAAGCAGATCGACAGCGGCGAGAACGAACTGGAAAAGAACAAGGAACAGCTGCCCGATACCCTGACGGACAGCCAGAACCAGCTGGCCACGGCCAAGGCCCAGCTGATCCTGGCCAAGGCCCAATACGAGGCCGGCCTCAAGGAAGTGGAGACCCAGGAACAGGCCCTGGCGGAGGCCAAGACCCAACTGGCAGCGGCCAAGCAGCTGGTGAGCATGCTGGGGCCCATCCTGGACCAGGCCGAGGCCGCTATCCCCCTTCTGGAGGCCCAAATCCCCGCGCTGCAAGCCGCGGCCCAGCAGGCCCAGGCGGCGGCGGATACCGCCGGTGAGGCCGCCCGGGAGGCCCGGGCAAACTCCAACATCACCGCGCTGGAAGCGGCTTACAACGAGGCCCAGGCGGCCATCGACGCCGCCCGGGGCGAATTGAGCGAGGAGGACTGGCAGGCCGCCGACCCGGCCGCGGCCGCGCCGCTGCTGGCGGCCCGCGAGGCGGCCCGGGTGCCCTACCTGGCCGAAAAGGCCCGGCTGGACGCGCTGGACGCGGCGGCGGCCACCGCCCAGGCCGCGGCCGCCGAGGCCGTCAGCCAGGCAAACGGCGTCCAGGCCACCCTGGACAGCGCCCGCGCGCAATTGCAAAGCTACCAGGCCCAACTGGCGGAGGCCCAGCGGCAGATCGCCGAAAACGAGCCCCTGATCGCCACCGGCGAACAGCAGCTGGCCGCCGCCAAACAGCAATTGGCCGCCGCCCAGACGCAGATCACCCAAGGCGAGGCGCAGATCGCCATGGGCGAGACGCAGCTCAGTCTGGCGCCGGACATCGCCAAATTGAAGCTGGACCTGGCGGAAGAGAAGCTGAAAAGCTCCAAGGAGCAGTATGAGGAGGGCACCAAGGAGCTGGAGGGCGCCAAGAAAGAGCTGGAGAGCGGCCAGCGCGAGTATGAATCGCAGAAGGCCGACGTGGAACAGCAGCTGGCCGACGCCAAACGGCAGATCGAGGACGGCGAAGAGGCCCTGGCCGAGCTGACCAGCGCCAAATGGTACGTGCTGGACCGCCAGACCAACGTCAGCTTCGCCTCCTTCTACGCCAACGTGCAGAAGGTGGAAGCCATCGCCCGCGTGTTCCCCTGGTTCTTCTTCCTGGTGGCCGCCCTGGTGGCCCTCACCACCATGACCCGCATGGTGGAGGAGGAGCGGCTGCAAATCGGCACACTCAAGGCCCTGGGCTTTTCCAAAGGGGCCATCATGGCCAAGTATGTGCTGTACGCCATGACGGCCAGCGTCGCCGGCAGCGCCTTCGGCCTGGCCCTGGGCTTCAACCTGCTGCCCAGCATCATCTGGAACGCCTACTCCATGATGTACAACTTCCCGCCCCTGGTGTGCCAGTTCAACGTGCCCTACGCGGCCCTGGCCTCGGGCACGGCCATCGCCTGCACGCTGGCGGCCACGTTGAACGCCTGCTGGAGCACTTTGCACGAGGTGCCCGCCACGCTGATGCTGCCCAAGGCCCCCCAGGCGGGCAAGCGCATCCTGCTGGAGCGCATCACCCCTGTCTGGCGCCGCCTGAAATTCACCCATAAGGTGACGGCCCGCAACCTGTTCCGCTACAAAAAGCGCTTTTTCATGACGCTGGTGGGCATCGCCGGCTGTACGGCACTGCTGGTGACGGGCTTCGGCCTGCACGATTCCATCAGTGACATCGTGTACAAACAATTCGGCGAGATCTTTACCTACGACCTCTCCGTCACCCTGAAAAACGAGGGCGACGAGGCCAAAAAGGGCCTGCACGATCTGCTGGAGGATCAAAACTACGTGCAGGACTACATGCTGGTTCATCAGGAAAAAAGCACCAACGACTTTGACGGCGATTCCTTCAACACCTATCTGTTCGTGCCCGAAAACAGCGCCCAGCTGGACCAGTTCGTCCACCTGCGCCAGCGCCGCGGCGGCAAGGCCGTGCCCTTCTCCGAGACAGGCGTGGTCATCACAGAGAAAATGAGCGAGCGCGCCCATCTGGACATCGGCGACAGCGTGACGCTGAAAAACACTGACGGCGACAGCGGCACCTTCACCGTGGCCGGCATCGTGGAGAACTACGTGGAGAATTACGTATACCTCTCGGCCGACACCTACCGCGCGGGCTTCGGCACGGCGCCGCAGTTCACCACCATCGTGGCCCACGCGGCCGACGACAGCGCCGAGGGGCGCAGCGCCCTCAGTGCAAAACTGCTGGGCCAGGACGGCGTATCCGGTGTGAGCATGGTGTCCGACCTCAAGGACAGCTTCAGTAATATGATGGAGAAGATCGACACCATTGTGGTGGTGCTCATCGTCTCGGCCGGCCTGCTGGCCTTCGTGGTGCTGTACACCGTGACCAACATCAACATTGCCGAGCGCGTGAAGGAGATCGCCACCCTCAAGGTGCTGGGCTTCTTCGATAAAGAAGTGTCGGCCTACGTCTACCGTGAAAACGTGATGCTCAGCATCATGGGCACGGCGGTGGGGCTGGTGATGGGCATTTTCCTGCACATGTTCGTCATCTACTCGGTGGAGGTGGACGCGGTGATGTTCGGCCGCACCATCAAGCCGCTGAGCTATCTTGTCAGCGCCGTGCTGACCATGGTGTTCAGCACCCTGGTCAATCTGGTGATGAACCGCAAGCTGAAAAAAATCAGCATGGTGGAAAGCATGAAGGCGCCGGAGTAAACCGGCTGTAAAAGGCAGGGCCCTGCGCGGGCCCTGCCTTGTTTTTAAAGATATTGTTGAATCTGTTTACTTTTTTCGTCATGGATGCTAGGATAAAAACAGGGACGGACGCTCCTTTTATAATTTTCAACCATATGCAACTTCAATATTTCAATTAAATTCATCATGAAAAAACGTGCTTTTTTACTTTTTCCGGTTATATTTTAGCCTTTTTTATTGCTGTTTCCGCTGTTTTGTGGGGGCAATTCGCCCCCTGGGGAACGGATGAACCGCCGTTGACCGTAACGGAGCAAAACCTGGGCGGCGGGTTCATGGTTTTCTATTTCGTCAGCCGGGAGCCAGGCCACTCTTATGCCGTCGTCAGCAGCCAGCCCGGCGTGGTTTCTTCCCACTATATCATGAAACTTCCCCTGGAAAATCTGCAATCCCACAGCACCACGGGGCGGGAAGTAAGCATCGAGGATCTGCGCTTCGGCGACAAATTGCTGATGTTCGGCATGCCAACGGTTACGTCCATGCCTTATTATCCCGGCGACGGAGAAGAAAGCGGGATCGAGGATACCTTCTGCGACGTGCAGTGTGTAGCGCTGGACGACAGCTGACAGAAATGCACAGCGGGTGAAAGCGATGAAAAAGCAACGGGTTTTGACTCTTTTGGGATATATTTTAGCTGTTTGTGCGACGGTTTTCGCCGTTTTGTGGGGACGGTTTGGCCCCAGGGCGATTTCCAAACCGCCTTACCCTGTACAGGTAACGGAGGAAGGGCTGGTCGGTGAAATTTTCGTCTGTTATTTCGTCGGCTTCGACCCGGACGGCGCCTATGCAAAGGTCGCTTGGGAGCCGGGGCGCGAGCCCCCTGAACGCGTGATCCGGCTCCCTTTGGACAAGCTGCAATCTCCCAGCCTTTTATGGCGGGGCCCGGATGTAACTGTTGAAGATCTGCATCCCGGCGACAAGCTGTTCGTATACGGCAGCAAAATGGTCACTTCCACGTCCCGGGTAACCGATGCGGGGGAAAAGGTGACCGAGGAAACCTTTACGGACATCGTGCGCATTGCCTTAGACGACAGCTGACAAACGAACCCCCGCCCACGGCCATCGAGCGGGGTTTTGTTTGCCAAACCTGGACAAACTTTTTACACTGGTGACAAATCATTGCAAAGACGGCTTTCCTCTTGCTTTCCGCCCGGCGTTTCTTTATAGTGAAATCGAGAAGCAGTTTTCTTTTTCCTCCCCAAAGGAGGGACCACGATGAAAAAGAACCGATTTTTGCTCGCCGCTCTCTCCCTGGTGCTGGCCTGTGCGCTGTGCCTGGCCGGTTATCAGGCGGGGCTGCGGGCAGCCGGGTTTCCCGCCGGCTCTGACGCCGGGCCCGCTTCACAGCCGATGCCCAATACCATCAGCCTGCCCGCGTCGGGCGAGGGCGTAAATCCCAACGCGCCGGCTGTGTGCATCACCTATTATCAATACTTCTCCTTTTATGTCCATTCTTATTCGCCGGGCGATTCCCATGTCGCTGTGAGTGCCGGTTTCCATGGTACCGGCGTGTTGGGCCTGCCCTTGGAAAAGCTGGCCCCGGTCAGCTCGTCAGGGAAAAAGGTCGCGCCGGAGGACCTTCGCTACGGCGATGAGCTATCCGTACAGTGCGAGCCTATCTCCGCCGACGACGATACGGTCACCTTTTCCATCATCTCCATCACAGTGATGGATGCAGAAACCTGAAAGAGCCCGCGGCTGCCCGAAACAGGACGGCCGCGGCTTTTTACACTGGTGACAAATCATTGCAAAGACGGCTTTCCTCTTGCTTTCCGTCCGGCGTTTCTTTATAGTGAAATTGAGAAGCAGCCACCTTTTTCCTCCCCAAAGGAGGGACCACGATGAAAAAGAATCGATTTTTGCTCGCCGCCCTCTGCCTGGTGCTGGCCTGTGCGCTGTGCCTGTTCAGCTACCATTTGGGCCGGCAGGGCGGCGCGCGGCCGGCCCTGCGGCCCCGCGCCGTGGACGGCGTGGACGTGCGCACGGGGCCCAACAGCGTCACGGGCGCGTTTTACACCCATCAACTGACCTGTTATGTGTTTTCCTGCCGGACGGGCGACGGCTATGTCACCGTCAGTTCCGGCGCCTACGGCGACGCCGCCGCCAAGCTGCCTCTGGAATATTTCAGCCCCACCACTTTAAGCGGCGTGGAATTTTTCCCGGAAGATCTGCGCTTCGGCGACAAACTTCTTGTAAGCTGTGCGCTGGACGACGCGCAGGCGGATGTTCTGTCCCTGCGGCTCCTGCCCGGCGGGATCACGCTGGACGACACCGACCGGGCTTCCTGGCACCCGCCCCTGTGGCCAAAGGAGGATGCACGATGAAGAAACGCAAGGCGCTTTTTGCCTGTTTCCTGCTTTTCCTGCCAGCCTGCTTGCTGGCGGGCTGTGCGGGGCGCGCCGCACCCCAGCCCGCGCAGGCGGAAGACCTGATGGGGCAGTACCGCGTCTGGCTGGACGAGGGGGCCACCTTCGACCCGCTAATAGACGGCTATACCGCCGGCATCTACTATGTGGATTACTGCGACGCCGAAAGCCGCTTCGCCATGGTCACCTCCCAGCCGGACGGCGGGGGCCATCTCTACGAGCTTCCCCTGCGGGACTTCCTGCCCGAAAGCGCGGCCGGCCGGGCAGTGGCTGCACAAGACCTGCGCCCGGGCGACCGGCTGTTCGCGGTGGTCAGCAACAGCGTGCTGGCCCTGGGCTGCACGGACGAGAAGGGAAGGTCTTACTCTCCCTTCTCCGACGTGCGCGGCGTGATGCTGGACGACCGGCCCCTGACGGGTACGGAGGAAGAGTTGCTGGCTTCCCTGCCGCCGCCGGAGGAACTGCTGCCCGATTACCAGCCCATGACCGCCTACGTCGCCGCTGCACCGGACGGAGGCTTTGCCGCCATCACCGATCACCCGCAGGCAGACTACCTCCGCGGCCTGCTGCCGCTGGAAAATTTCCGCGCGCAGAGCGTCACCGGCCATTCCGCGGCCGCGCAAGACCTGCGTCCGGGCGACCGCTTATTTGTTCTGGCCCGCCCGTATTCCCAGCGCCGGGGCGGGGAAACCGTCTTTCCCTACGTGTACGCCATCGCCCTGGACGACCGCGCCGACCCCCTGAACCGCGCAGCCTATGAACTGAACGCCCACAAGCGCCTCGCCTTTTACGTGGTCTCCTATACGCCGGGGGATGCATTCGCCAAGGTCAGCAGGCGCCAGGACGGCAGCGACCCGCTGTTTTTGCCCATGGAAAACCTGCGGCCCGAAAGCGTCACCCGCGCCCCCGTGGCGCCCGGGGACATCCGGCCCGGCGACAAGCTGCTGGCCTACGGTCCGGACTTTGCCGTCCTCACCTGGGATGGAAAGGAAGAGCGCATGGAATTGCCGCTGATCGAGGCCGTCGTCCTGGACGATCAATAAAAGCCGCCGACCCTCGTACACAAGGCGCGTTGGCATAGGAAAATATCGCTTTCGGCGCCTGGGCGCACGCGGAAAACCCCGGCGATCCTGACGGATCGCCGGGGTTTTTGCACACTTGGGGCATGGCTTTTGTTTCAGGGCGATGTTCTGCCCAAGCGGTAGCTGTACCAAAGGCACGCCGCAGTGCCGGCCAGCAGGGCCGCCAGGGCAAACACCATGGCCGTGAAGCCCCGCAGGAACAGCAGGCAGGCCGCCAGCGTGCCCCCGCCCACCACAAGGAACACCCGCCCCGCGAAGCGCTGCGCCTGCTTCCAGGTATCGTCGTCCCGCATGGTGGCCGCCGTGCGGAACCCGAACATGGAATTTCGCCGCGCCTTGGGCATATAATTGCCGATGAGGATCAGCCCCGCGCCCAGCACCGCCCCTTCCACGCTGTAGAAGTCCAGGGCAAGGGCCGACAGGTCTTTTACGCCGGCAAAGCTGGTGTAGAGGAAAAAGCCGCACAGCGCGTCCTGCAGCGCCAGACCGGCAGCGCCGGCCAACAGCACCACCCGCTGGTTATTGCCTCCCCCGCCTTCCTGGCGGGCGGCCACTTTCATCATAGCCAGCATGAACAGGGCGAACAGCACAATGAAAACGGGAAAGATCAGCACCTCGTATTTACTGCCCCAGCGCGTCACCTGGCCGGCGGCGTCGTAATGGGCCGGTATCCGGTCAGGCAGGACCCGCAGCGCCGCCAGGCACGCCGCCATCGGCAGCAGGGCCAGGGTCCAGTACAGAGTCTTCAGCTTCTTCATCCCGCTCCTCCTTTTTCAAGCCTTTCATCCAAAAGATAGCCTCGTCCAGCACCGTGAGGTCCAGCTCCCAATCGATAAAATTGCCCCGCCGGGCCTCGTACACAAGGCCCGCCTTTTTCAGTTTGGCCAGATGATAGGACAGCGCCGAGGGCGACAGTCCCACCTGATCCGCCAGCTGGCCCGTGGTCAGGCGGCCCGCGTTTTGCAGCGCCTGTAAGATGCGGCGGCGTGTAGGATCGGCCAAAGCGGCCAGCGTCTCCTGCAAACCCATCTTCGTCCCTCCTATTTCAAACTTTCTTTAAATAGATAGTAACACCAGCTCGAAACAAAAGCAAGCGGTATTTCAACATTTTTTGAAATACGGATTTTTTTGTGCACCCTGCCCTATTGACAAGCCAATTTTTTGTGATAAAATATTTGAAGTTCAAACTTTGAATTTCAAATCTTTAGGGAGGTACGCCATGACCCAGCGTGAACAGCAGCTCAACGGTTTTTTGGTAACGGTGTTCAACGACATCCTGCGCCTGGAGGAAGCCAGCCTTCGCCGCAGCTGCGACAACCTGTCGGTGACGGAACTGCACGTGCTGGATGCCATCGCCGCGGCGTCCGGCAGCGGCAGCCCGCCCACCATGGCCGACCTGGCCGCCAAAGTGGGCGTGACGGGCGGTACCATGACCGTGGCCGTCAAAACGCTGGAACAAAAGGGGTATGCCCTGCGCGCCCGGGACGAGCGGGATAAACGCCGCGTGGGCGTGCGGCTGACCCAGGCCGCCGCACCCGTGCTGGCCGCCCACGACGCCTTCCACAAGGCGCTGGTGCGCCGCGCCTGCGGCCGTCTGGACGAGGGCCACACGGGCCGCCAGTGGACCGCCCAGGGCCACCAGCACCCCAGATTTTAGTAAAATGAGGACAAACGAGAGAAACTTT
>CAJMEU010000069.1 GCA_905212515.1 uncultured Oscillospiraceae bacterium
TCTTCATTTGTTCTTCCTCCTAATTGTTTTTTCATGCACGTCATTTGCTTACAAATCATGAATTGGCGGCTTTTGAGAACCCGAAAATACAGGGACAGACGACAGAATTCGATGGAATATTCAAGCTTTGTTCAAGTGGCACGCCAAAAAGTGTATGATGGAAAAGCCGGAAATGGCGAAATAACGAAAGGAGAGGATCTCATGGCAAGCATCACACAACGGAAAAGGAAAGACGGACAGGTCTCTTACCTGATCCGTGTGTTCGTAGAGGAAACCTACGACGGAAAGCAGCGGACCAAAAGCATGACCTGGCGTGCACCGCGGGGAATGCGCCCTTCCAGCGCCGAAAAGGAGGCCCGGCGCCAAGCGGTTCTGTTTGAACAGCGGGTGCGGGAGGGACGCGAGGGTGTGGGCGGCAACATCCGTTTTGGTGACTGGGCGCGGTATTGGCTGGATACCCAGCCGCTGGCTGTGTGTACGAAGAACGGTTACGAGCAGCTGATGAAACGCATCGAACCGGCGCTGGGCAATATCCGGCTGAATAAATTGACGGCGCGGCATATCGAGGGATTTTACGCTTCCCTGCGGCAGCCGAGTGCGCGCACAGGCGGCGGCTGGGCCGCGGGCACTGCGGTGGGCCAGGTGCTGCAGGAAAAAGGGCTGTCGCTGACAGCCTGCGCAGAGCTGGCGGGTGTGAGCCGCGCTACGGTGACGGCCGCGGCAAGAGGTCGCCGGGTGCGCCTGGACTCAGCCGGAAAGATCGCCTGCGCGCTGCAGAAAGAACCGGAGATCCTGTTCAGCCTGCACCCTGAACCGCTGAGCGATGTGACACTGGTACATTATCACCGGCTGATCTGCGCCGTGCTGTCCAAGGCAAAGCGGGAGCAGCTGGTGGCCTTCAACGTGGCCGCTGAACAGGTGACGCCGCCCCGCGCCGCCCGGCATGAGGCCCACTATTTGGACGAAGAACAGGCGCACAGCCTGTATCAGGCGGTCTCCGCCTGGCCGGAGCCGCGCATGAAAACCGCGCTGACGCTGCTTCTGTTTACCGGTATGCGCAAAGGGGAGCTGTGCGGCCTGTCCTGGCCGGACATCGATTTTTCGTCCGGGGCCGTACAGGTGCGCCGCGCCAGCCAATGGCAGCGGGGGAAGGGTGTCGTGGAGGTAAAGACCAAGACAGCCAGCAGCGTGCGCTCCATCGATGTGCCGCAGCTGGTATTGGAACAGCTGGAGGATTATCATATCTGGTGGCGGCGGCAGGCGGAAGCCAAAGGGGAGGCATGGAAAGGGGACGAGCTGCAACGGTTATTCGTGCGGGAGGATGGCCAGCCCATCCTGCCCCAGACGGTGAACAGCTGGGTGGAAAAGGTGGCCAGTGCCTGCGGGCTGCCACCCATTACGCCCCACTCGCTGCGCCACACCTTTGCCACGCTGCAGATCACGGCGGGCGTGGATGTACGCACGCTGCAAGCGCGCACAGGCCATGCCCAGGCGTCCACCCTGGTGAATATTTACAGCCACGTGCTGCGCAGCGCCCAAAAGCGCGCGGCAGACACCCTGGAAAACATGCTGGCTTTGAAACAGGCCCTTTGATCAAACACGTTTGGGCGTTCAAGTTTTGTACAAGGACGGCATGGCTGTTCTTCCCCTTGTACACTGATGCTATCGTTGACGGGGGCCGGGCAATCGTGTACAATGAACATCAGCGGGCATTGCGGCCCGCTGATGCTTCTGATTGAGGTGAAAACAATGAAATTGTTGTTTGTGAGCGATCTGCACGGCAGCGGCTTCTGGGCCGACCGCATGGTGGAGATCTGCCAGGAAGAAAAGCCGGACAAGCTGATCCTGCTGGGCGATCTGCTGTACCACGGCCCGCGCAATGACCTGCCCCAGGGCCACGACCCCCGGCATGTGACGGCAGTGCTGAACAGCCTGAAAGGGCAAATCCTGGCGGTGCGGGGCAACTGCGAGGCGGAAGTGGACCAGATGGTGCTGGAGTTCCCGGTGATGGCCGACTACGCGGCGCTGTGGTTGGAGGGAAGGATGATCTTCCTCACCCACGGCCATTTGTTCAATGAGGAGAACCTGCCCGCCCTCGGCGCGGGCGACGTGCTGATCCACGGCCACACCCATGTGCGCGTAGTGGCGGACCGGGGGAATTATGTGTTCCTGAACCCGGGCAGCATCGCTTTGCCCAAAGGCGACGGCATCCACAGCTATATGGTCTACGAGGACGGCGTGTTTGCCACCAAGGACGCCGCCGACGGCCGCGTGCTGGAAACGCTGTCCATCCGCCGATGATGGACAGGCAGACGCAGGTTGAGCGCAGCGTCATCAAAAAGTACAAGAAACCCATCTGGCACCGCTTCATCGGCGCCTGTAAGGACTACGAGCTGGTGAACGCCGGCGACAAAATAGCCGTGTGCGTGTCCGGTGGCAAGGACAGCTTTCTGCTGGCCATGTGCCTGCGGCAGCTGCAGCGCCATTCCGACGTTCCGTTCGAGCTGGCGTACCTCTGCATGGACCCGGGCTACCGGCCCCAAAACCGGGCCCTCATCGAGCAAAACGCCGCCGCCCTGGGCCTGCCGCTGACGTTTTTCGAGACGGACATCTTTGACAGTGTGGCGGGCGTCAGCGCTTCACCCTGCTATTTGTGTGCCCGCATGCGCCGGGGCCATCTGTACAAGAATGCCCGCGCCCTGGGCTGCAATAAGATCGCCCTGGGACATCATTTTGACGACATGGTGGAAACAGCGCTGATGAGCATGATCTGGGGTAGTGAGCTGAAGACCTTGCTGCCCAAGCTGCACAGCTCCAATTACCAGGGGATGGAGCTGATCCGCCCCCTCTATTACGTGCGGGAAGCGGATATCCTGGCCTGGAAACGGTACAATGACCTGGAATTTTTGCAGTGCGCCTGCCGCTTTACCGAGCGGGGCGACGACACGGCCGGCGCCCGGGGCGCTGCCAAGCAGCTGGTGCGCGGGCTGCGGCAGTTGAACCCCCAGGCGGACTATAACATCTTCCACAGCCTGCACAACGTGAACCTGAACATGCTGCCGGGCTGGGTGAAAAGTGGGGAGAGGCACAGCTTCCTGGACGATTATGAGGAGGACGACCATGGCGCTGGTGACGAATGACCTGCCTATTTTGGAATATGACGACGACCCGGACGGCCTGGTGGTGCCCAACCGGAACGAGCATTACAGGTTTCCCCGGCGGGCCGTGCTGTTTTTCCACGCGGACGCGGTGGCCGCCTTCGCCCAAAGCCACGGCGCGCCCGGCCTGTATGCGGGCAACCACGTGGGGCACGGGGAGGACGCTGCCTGCCGGGAGGCGGGCGAATTTGTCAATATCACCAAGACCCACAAGATTTACAATGTGCGCTGGCAGGGCAGGGAAGTGTGCCTCGGCGCGGCGCCGGTGGGCGCGGCCGCCGCGGTGCAGCTACTGGATTTCCTGCTGGCCTGCGGGTGCGATACGGTGATCGCCGGCGGCAGCTGCGGTGCGCTGGAGCCATTGGCGGAAGGGGCCTTTTTGCTGCCCACACAGGCCTTGCGGGGCGAGGGGGCCAGTTACCATTATCAGCCGCCGGCCCGGTGGGCCCATCTGGACGAGGGGGCGGTGCAGGCCCTGGAGGCTGCCTGTACGGGGCGCGGCGTTGCCAGCCGGCGCTGCCGTACCTGGAGCACAGACGGCTTTTTCCGCGAGACGGCGGCCATGGTGGAGCATCGGCGTGCCGAGGGCTGTGCGGCGGTGGAGATGGAGTGTGCCGGCTTGGCTGCCTGCGCGGCCTTCCGGGGCGCGCGATTTGGCCAGCTGCTGTATACGGCCGATTCCCTGGCCGGCCTTGCCCACGATGACCGCAACTGGGGCGGACAGGCGGTGGAGACAGCGCTGGAACTGTGTTTGGATGCGGTGTGCCTGCTGTGAGACAAAATAAAAAAGGCCCGACAGTCCAGCAGGACCATCGGGCCTTTTATTTTAATATCCCAGCACGCCTTCCAGGGATTCGTCGTTTGCCACCCAGTCGGACACGTCCACCTTGCGGTATTCATCCTTGGTATCACGAATATACACCGTCTCGATACCCGCGTTGATGACCATACGCTTGCACATGCTGCAGCTGCTGGCCTTTTCCACGTAGCTGCCGTCGGCGACGTTGACGCCCACCAGATACAGGCTGCTGCCCAGCATCTTGTCCCGCGGGGCGCTGATAATGGCGTTGGCCTCGGCGTGGACGCTGCGGCACAGTTCGTACCGTTCGCCCCGGGGGATGTTCAGCTTGGTGCGGATGCACACGCCCATGTCCGAGCAGTTCATGCGGCCCCGGGGCGCGCCCACATAGCCGGTGGAGATCACCTCGTCGTTTTTCACGAGGACGGCCCCGTACTTCCGCCGCAGGCAGGTGCCGCGCTGGGATACCACCTCGGCCAGATCCAGATAATAATTCACTTTATCGCGCCGTTCCATGGCAGGGCCTCACTTTCGTCGCTTTTTGTTTTATTATAGCACGGCCTTGCTTGTGAGGCAATATAAAAAGCGTCTCTGTGGACAGCAGAGACGCCTTTTAGCGTGATGCGAAATGCAATCATCACACCCCTTTCCTCTTTTGGTAAGGGAGGAAGGTAACTTTATGGTAACAGATTGTACCGGGTCTGTCAATGGGGAAAGCGCCAAAAATGTCCGCCCGTTGTCTACATAAAAACGGCCGTCCGCGCAGGACAGCCGTTTGTGGGCACTTGTAAAAATCAACCACTTTATTTGGCAAAGTTGTCAAAATAACCTTGGATGAAGATGATGGGGGTACCTTTGTCGCCGCTGCCGGAGGTGAGGTCGCACAAGCTTCCGATCAGGTCCGTCAGGCGGCGGGGCGTGGTGCCCTGGCTGGCCATCTGCCCCTTCAGATCCTCGTCCTTGTGGGAGATGCTCTCCTTGACGGCCTGGGTCAGCGCGTCTCCGGACAAATCGGCAAAGTCGTTGTCGGCCAGGTATTTCAGTTTCAATTCATTGGGCTGGCCCTCCAGCCCGCTGGTGTACGCGGGGCTGACGACAGGGTCGGCCAGCTCCCAGATCTTGCCCATGGGATCCTTGAACGCGCCGTCGCCATACACCATGGCTTCCACATGGGCGCCGGTGGCCTCGATCAGGCTTTTCTGCAGCTTTTCCACAAAGGATTGGCAGTCGCGGGGGAACAGTTTCACCGTGTCCTCGGTGGCCTTGTTACTGCCCAGCAGGCCGAACTGTTCGTTGCAGCCGCTGCCGTTTACCGGGGCCGTCAGGATGTCGCTCAGCAGCAGCACCTTCTCGGCGCCGGCGGCCAGCAGGCGCCGCTGGCTGCGGAAGCGGCTGTGGATGTCGCAGCACAGCACATTCTTCGTGTAGGGCAGGATGGCGCGCACGTCGTTGCCGAAGAGGAACACGGGCTCGCAGCCCTCGGCGCGGAACAGGTCGCCATAATACTCCACGTAGTCCACGCCGGTGAAGGGGTGCTTCACGTAGCCGAACAACTGGCGGTATTGGGCCTCGTCCAACACGTCGCTCCAGGGGTTCACGCCCTTTTCATCCAGCAAATCCTCGTCGAACAGATGGTTGCCCACCTCGTCGGAGGGGTAGCTCATCAGGATATGGACTTTCTTGAAGGCTTTTGCAATGCCCTTCAGGCAGATGGCGATGCGGTTGCGACTCAGGATCGGGAAGGTAAGGCCGATGGTATCCGTGCCGAATTTGGCGCGGCAGTCCGCGGCGATATCGTCGGTGGAGGCGTAATTGCCCTGGCTGCGGGCCACCACAGCCTCGGTGACGGCTACAATATCGCGGTCCTGGAACTGGATGTTCTGCTCTTTGCCGCAGGCGACAACGGCGTCGGTGACGATCTGCACCAGGTCGTCGCCTTCACGGATGACCGGGCAGCGCACGCCGCGTGAAACAGTGCCGATGGTTCTCATATCGCAAACTCCTTTACAACTTAAACTCAGATGCCTTGCTGCCTTGCAAAGCACGTCCTTCTCTATTATAATAGGATTGCAACTATAAGTAAAATTATTGTTTTTTATACAAAGTATTTGTGTGGGTTATGGAATGAGGCGAGCGCATGGCAGCGGATCTGGAATTGTATAAAGTATTTGCGGCGGTGGCCGAGGCGGGCAGCGTCTCGGGCGGCGCGGCGCGGCTGTTCATCACTCAGCCGGCGGCTTCCCAAGCGGTGAAAAAGCTAGAACAGCAAGTGGGCGTACGGCTGTTCACCCGGGGCAAGCGGGGCGTGACCCTGACGCAGGAGGGCCAATTGCTGTACCGCCACGCGGCCGCGGCCCTGGAGGCCCTGGCGGCCGGCGAGCAGCAGCTGCGCCGGGTACAGGGCTTAGAGGAGGGCCGCCTGCGCTTGGGCGCGGCCGACACCATCACCCAGAAATTTCTGCTGCCCTATATCAGCGCGTTCCGGCAGCTGCATCCGGGGGTACAGCTCAGCGTGGTCAACCGCACGTCGCTGCAGCTGGCGGACCGGGTGAAACAAGGACAGCTGGATCTGGCGGTCATCAATCTGCCTGTAGCCGAGAGCGGCCTGCAGGTGCGGCCCATCCTGCAGGTGCATGATATTTTTGTGGGCGGCCACGCCTTCGACGAACTGCGCGGCCGGGTACTGACGGCCCGCCAATTGGCCGAGTATCCCTTGGTGATGCTGGAACAGCAAGCCAACAGCCGCCGGTATGTGGACGCCTTTTTTGCCCAGCAGGGCGTGACCCTGGAACCGCGCATCGAGCTGGGCGCCCACAGCCTGCTGCCCAGCTTCGCGGCCATCGGCTTTGGGCTGGCCTGTGTGGTGCGGGAATTTTGCCGCAAGGAACTGGAGGAGGGGACGGTATTTCCCGTACAGATGAAAACACCCCTGCCCGCCCGTTTTGTGGGCGCCTGCTGGCGCGCCGACGTACCGCTGACAGCCGCGGCAGCGGAATTTCTGCGTCTGGTGGAGGGAAAAATATAAAGATTCCATTAAGAAATAGGGGGACCTGCTTGTTTTTTATAAAGAAGTAGTATATAGTAAATTGGACATTTTGATTTCATGTAAACGAGGTGCATCCTGTTGAAATGCAATGGCGCCGCACAGCGGGCAGGGCAGTTCCTGCGCAAAGTGGGGCAAAACAACCCGATGCGGGTAATTGTGGGCAGCTTTTTGGTGGTGATCCTGTGCGGCACCCTGCTGCTGATGCTGCCGCTCTCCTCCCGCACAGGCCATTGGACGCCGCCCTTGAACGCGATGTTCACCGCCACTTCGGCCACGTGTGTGACCGGCCTGGTGGTATACGACACTTATACGCAGTTCTCCACCTTCGGCCAGGTGATCATTCTGCTGCTGATACAGATCGGTGGCCTGGGCCTGGTGACGCTGACCACCTTTTTTAACGTGGCCATCGGCCGGCGCCTGGGGTTCAAAAGCCTGCGCCTGGCCAGCGAGAGCATCAATCTGGCCGACCCCAGCAAGGCGCGCAGCCTGCTGGGCTTTGTGATGCGGGTGGCCTTCAGCTTCGAGGCCGTGGGCGCCGTGCTGCTGGGCTTTGTGTTTGTGCCGCAGTTCGGCACGCAAGGTATTTTCATCGCTGTATTCACTGCCATTTCCGCTTTCTGCAATGCGGGTTTCGACATCCTGGGCCGTGTGGCGCCCGGCAGCAGCCTGCGCTTATACGCGGGCAACCCTTTTGTACTGCTGGTGGTGATGCTGCTGATCATCAGCGGCGGTCTGGGCTTTTTGGTGTGGAACGACCTGGCCCATTACCGTAAGAACCGTCGCCTGCGCACCCACACCAAATTGGTGTTGACCATAACCGGGCTGCTGATCGTGCTGGGCACGGTGGGCGTGGCCATCCTGGAGTGGAACAACCCCGGCACGCTGGGCGGCATGGATGGGCCCCACAAAGTGCTGAACGCGATGTTTTCCTCGGTGACGGCGCGCACGGCCGGGTTTGACACCTTTGATATGGACAAGCTGACCGTCACCAGCAAGATGCTGATGGTGGTGCTGATGTTCATCGGCGCGGCGCCCGGCGGCACAGGCGGCGGCATCAAGGTGACGACCATCAGCGTGATTCTGGTGGCGGTGGCCGGCGTGGCCCGCGGCCGCGACGAAGCCACCATCTTCCCCCGCCCGCAGGACCACAAAACCGTGTATAAATCCCTTACCATCGTCACCTTGGCCTTTGGCGTGGTCATTGTCTCCACACTGGCCATCTTCTTTAACACCGGGCAGGATGTCAGCGAACTCAACGCCCTGTTCGAGGCAGTGTCCGCTTTTGCCACGGTGGGCCTCACCGTAGGGGCCACCTCCCATATGCAGGCCGCGGCGCTGTGCGTCACCATGCTCACCATGCTCATCGGCCGCGTGGGGCCTGTCACCATGGCGCTTACGCTGTCGGCGCGGCCGGGCGAAAAGCGCGGGGCCGGCAATACCGTGGCGCCCCAGGCGCAGATCACCGTGGGATAAAACAAAACGGCAAAGCGGGGGTTAGGCGCGTTGACGCAAAAAAGCTCGGCAATCCGCCAGGATTGCCGAGCTTTTTGAGTGAATTAAGCGCCGAAACCGATGCTTTCTTACGCCAACATGCCTTTGCCCTGCCGCTTTTTCCGGTTATTCAACTTATTCGTATGTCTCCTTGCCGGCAAAGATACACAGCACCCGCTTGATATCGCTGTTCTCCGCCATCAGCCGATGGGCTGCGCACAGTACGGCGCCGGCGGAAGGCGAGGCGGGCACGGCGTCCGTCTGCAATACCTCGCGGGCCTTTTCGCCAGCCTCCTGGCTGGCCACGGGCAGCACCGCATCCACAATGTAAGGGTTGTAGTTCTCCGGCACGAAACCGGCCCCCAGGCCGGGGATGCTGTGGGCGCCGATGAAGCCGCCGGCAATGGCCTGGCTTTCGAAGGGCTCCACGGCCACGATACGCACGTCCGGGTACCAGGCTTTGATGTATTCGCCCACGCCGGTCACTGTGCCGCCGCTGCCCACGCCGGCCACAATGGCGTCCAGCGCGCCCTCGGTGGCACGGGCAATGTTGGGGCCTGTCACACGGCGGTGGAACTCGGGGTTCAAGTCGTTGGCAAAGTAATTCAGATAATAGCCGCCCGTGCGCTCTACCGCCTCCTGGGCGCGTTTTTCCAGGCCGGAACGGCCATAGATGTGATTGGTAAGGGCGATTTTTGCGCCCAATTTGGTAAACATGCGCTGGCGCGCCGTGGGCACGTTGGCCGGCATGCACAGAATCAGCGGATGGCGGCTGTGGGCGCAGGCGATGGCCAGGGCCACGGCAAAGCTGCCGGAGGAAGCCTCGATCACCGTCTGTCCCGGTTTAAGAAAGCCCTTTTCCGTGGCCAGGGCCAGCATGCCCTCGGCCAGCGCGTCTTTTGCCGAGGCAGTGGCGCCGCCGAAGGCCAGGTAAGCATACAGGCTTTGCGGCAGGCTGTACTTGGCACAATACCCTGCAAGCTGCACCACGGGGCGGCTGTAGAGCGTCTCGTAGTAGCTGCGCTTGATATCCATGGAAACCGGGCTCCTCTCCACATCATTTATCCTTATTATACAATAAACGACGGCGTTTGCAAACGGTGTGGAAAACTTATTTACAGGCCAGGTGTAAAAGCCCTTGACTTTACGGGACCGGTGCGGTATAATAAATTCCGCTGTGTAAAGGAAATCGCTTTACATGAACCTTCGGGAGGGGGCGGTGCTGTGTCCAAGGACTTGACGGTCTCATACCTGCTGGACTTTTACGGCGATGTGCTGACGGACAAGCAGCGCGACGTGATGGAGCAGTACTACAACGACGACCTCTCCCTGGCCGAGATCGCGGAGAATTTCGGCATTACCCGCCAAGGTGTGCGCGATGCCATCAAGCGCGGCGAGGCCACCATCCGCGAACTGGAGGACAAAGTGGGCTTCGCGGCCCGTTACCGCGCCGTGCACGACAACCTCTCCCACCTGGAAGAGCTGGCGCGGGACGTGCGTTTTTACAACAACGAGCGGTATGACCAAAGCCCAGAGATAAGCCGGGCGGCGGAAGAGATGCTGCGCGTGATCAAAAAACTGGGCGAGGGCTGAGCCCCTCGGCGGACGGAAAGGGGGCGCCTGCATGGCGTTCGAATCGCTGAGCAATAAGCTGGCCGGCGTGTTCAAAAAGCTGCGCGGAAAAGGCAAGCTGAGCGAACAGGACATCAAAGACGCGATGCGCGAAGTGCGCATGGCCCTGCTGGAGGCCGACGTCAACTACAAGGTGGCCAAGGACTTTATCGCCGGCGTCACCGAGCGCGCCATGGGCCAGGAAGTGATGGAGAGCCTCACCCCGGCCCAGCAGGTGATCAAGATCGTCAACGATGAGCTGACGGCGCTGATGGGCGGCGAGGAGCCGGCCCGCATCCACATCAAGGCAAAACCGCCCACGATCATCATGATGTGCGGCCTGCAGGGCGCGGGCAAAACCACCCACGCGGCCAAGCTGGCCAAGCACTTCCTGAAAGAGGGCCACCGGCCGCTGCTGGTGGCGTGCGATATCTACCGCCCTGCCGCTGTGGACCAGCTGTGTGTGGTGGGCAAGCAGGCCGGTGCGCCCGTGTTCCGCCTGGACGGCAAAAAGCCCGAGGAGATCGCCGCCGAGGCTTACAGGCACGCCAGGGACCACGGCAACGACATCGTGATTTTGGATACCGCCGGCCGCCTGCACGTGGACGAGGAACTGATGGCGGAGCTGCAGCGCATCAAAGAGGCGATCTCCGTGGACGAGACGCTGCTGGTCATTGACGCCATGGCCGGCCAGGACGCGGTAAACGTGGCCAAGGCCTTTGGCGAGAGCACAGGCCTGGACGGCGTCATCCTGACAAAGCTGGACGGCGACACCCGCGGCGGCAGCGCCCTTTCGGTGCGGGCCGTCACCGGCAAGCCCATCAAGTTTGCCGGCGTGGGCGAGAAGCTGGATGATTTGGAGATGTTCCACCCGGGCCGTATGGCTGGGCGCATCCTGGGCATGGGCGACGTGCTGACGCTGATCGAAAAGGCGCAGGACGCGGCCGATGAGAAGCAAGCCGAAGAGACGGCCAAGCGCCTGATGGAAAACAAGTTCGACATGAACGATATGCTCGAGCAGTTCAAGCAGGTGAAAAAGATGGGCGGCGCGGGCGCCATGATGAACATGCTGCCCGGCGTGGCCGGCAAAGTGGATGTGGACGAGGAACAAAGCGCCAAGGAACTGGCCCACATCGAGGCCATCATTTACAGCATGACGCCGGCCGAGCGCGCCAAGCCCGCTCTGATCAACCCCAAGCGCAAGCGCCGCATCGCCGCCGGCAGCGGCACGCGCGTGGAGGATGTGAACAAGCTGCTGCGCACCTATGAGCAGCTGAGCAAGCTGATGCGCCAGTTCAAAAAGAACCCCAAAGCCTTTGAGCGCGGCATGGGCCGCCGCTTCGGCATGATGGGATAAACGCGATAGTCGCGGCCGCAAGGCCGATGTTCTATAATTTTAATCAATGTGATGGAGGTGACAGCATGGCTGTTAAAATCAGACTGCGCCGCATGGGCGCCAAGAAAAACCCGTTCTATCGTGTGGTGGTGGCGGACTCCCGTTTCCCCCGCGATGGCCGCTTCATCGAGGAGATCGGTTACTATGACCCGACCACGGAGCCGTCCGTCGTGAAGATCGACGCCGACAAGGCCAAAGCCTGGATCGCCAACGGCGCCCAGCCCACCGATACCGTGCGTGTTCTGCTGAAAAAGAACAACATTCTGTAAGTGGGAGGGCTTGAGATGCAAGAACTTTTATTGGCCGTCGCCAAAGGCCTTGTAGATGACAAGGATGCCGTGCGCGTCACGGTGGACGAAGCCAATGAGGAAGGTGTCATCGTGTACCATCTCACTGTCGCGGAAGACGACATGGGCCGAGTCATTGGCAAACAGGGACGCATCGCAAAAGCCATCCGTGTGGTCATGCGCGCCGCCGCCGTGCGCGAGGGCGAGAAGGTCATGGTAGAGATCGGCTGAACCGTTCCGTTTGCAGGCAGATCAGAATAAAGAGCACCAAGGCCTGTCCTGGGGCTCTTTTATGTCTCCGTAGCTCAGTCGGATAGAGCGACTGCCTCCTAAGCAGTAGGCCGCTGGTTCGATTCCAGTCGGGGACACCACGTCGGAGCAAGCGATGGAGCGCTTGCTCCGTTTTTTTGCAGAAAGAGGCCTGCTTCAAAAGGAAGCCGTGTCCGGAAACAGCACGCCTGTGTTATCAGAGGTCCAGGAGACAAAGGGCACGTGTTTCGATGGGCGCTTTTTTACCGGCAGTGCGCGGAGCCCTGCGGAATACTTTGTAAAGGAGTTTTGCCATGTACTTTTCCACGACTTATCCCTCCCCCGTGGGGATGCTTACCCTCGCCAGTGATGGGGAGCATCTGACGGGCCTGTGGATGGAAGGCCAGAAATATTTCGGCGGCACGATCACGGAACCTATGGCGCGGCAGGACGGCCTGCCGGTATTTCATGCCGCGAAAAGCTGGCTGGACCGGTATTTCGCCGGAGGGAGGCCGAAACCCTCCGAACTGCCTCTGCGCCCCCAGGGCGGAGAGTTCCGCCAGGCGGTGTGGCGCATGTTGTGCGATATCCCCTATGGGGAAGTGACCACCTATGGGGAGATAGCCAAAAAAGTGGCGGTAGAACTGGGCAAAAAAACAATGTCCAGCCAGGCGGTCGGCGGTGCCGTGGGCCACAACCCCATCTCCATTATCATTCCCTGCCATCGGGTGGTGGGCGCGGGCGGCAGCCTGACCGGTTACGCCGGGGGCATTGCGAAAAAAGTAAAACTGCTGGAACTGGAGGGCGCGGATACTGCTAAACTGTTTGTGCCGGCAAAAGGGACTGCCCTCTGACGCGGGCCGGACGGCCCAAAAGCAGGAACATTGAGATGATCGTTTAAAACATGTCCATGCTTGTGCATGGGCATGTTTTTTATTGCTTTGCTAGAAAAAACTGATCCTCATAGCCGTGGGCCGGGGGCCCGCACAGCCGAAAAAAATAGCCGCAAAGGCGTAAATCGTAAGATTTTAATGTTTTTTAATAATTTTGCGTTATTTTGCCGTCCCCGGCCCCCTTTGGCGGAAGATATTCATATTACTCGTGAGAATCGGAACACAAAGGCAACCGGCCTTTTTTTATAATGGAAATAACAGAACAGGACGCCTGCACGAAGGATTTTATTCACAGGCGCCCTGCCCGCGCAAAATGCGTGCACAGAACCACGGCCGCCCTGTGCGCGGCCACGCGAAAGGAGATTCCGTTATGAAAAAAGGCAGCTTGGCGACCGCCCCGCGGCCCGGAAAGGGTGCGACGCTCAAATCAGAGCGCCAAAATTTACAGATCGCATTCCTGCTTCCACTGTTCCTCTCGCTGCTCATTTTGGTATTGGTGCCTATGGCCAGCCTGCTGGGGCTGTCCTTCACCAATTACAAGATGACCAGTTCCCAGCTGCGGTTCACCGGGCTGGAAAACTACATCAATCTGTTTTCGGACAAAGGCTTCCTCAACGCCGCCAAGAACACCCTGTTCATGGTGTTCTGGAGCGTACTGATCCAAATGGTGGTGGGCGTGGCGGCCGCGCTGGCCATCCAGCGTATGCGGCATTTCCGGGGCGTGGTACAGGCGTTGATCGTGATGCCCATGGTGATCCCGCCGGTGATCGCGGGCCTCATCTGGCGCATTTTGCTGATTCCCAAATACGGCGGCATCCATGCGCTGCTGTATGGCTTGGGTATCCACGACGCCCCCGCCTGGCTGACAGACCCGGTCTCGGCGCGGTGGGTGATCGTATTGGTGGCCGTGTGGGAATGGATGCCTTTTGTGGTGCTGTTCGTGCTGGCCGCCCTGGATTCTCTGCCCGTGTCGCCCTTTGAAGCCGCGCGCATCGACGGCGCCAGCTTCTGGCAGGAGCTGTGGTATCTCACGCTGCCGCTCATCAAGCCCATTTTGTCCATGGTGCTGGTGTTCCGCATCGTGGAGGGGCTGAAAATCTTCCCGCAGGTGTTCTCGCGCACCCAGGGCGGGCCGGG
>CAJMEU010000070.1 GCA_905212515.1 uncultured Oscillospiraceae bacterium
TCTGCTTCGTGCTGCAGTGTCAGGTAATGGATATCCTGGAATATGTGGAACAATAATAGGCGGCGGTGTGCATGCTCTCCGCCGCCTTTTACTGTTTGTGAGGCAAAATTCAAAACGCCCACTCGCCGCCGCGGAACACAGGCACCGCCGTGCCGTCGGCGGTGATGCCGTCGATGGACAGATCGTCCGTGCCCAGCATGAAGTCCACGTGGGTGGCCGAATCGTTCAGCCCCTCCACGGGCCTGCCGTCGGCCGTGGCCGCGCGGCCCACCGCGAAGTGGCAGCTGGCATTCTCATCGTACAGGGTGTTGTAGAACAAAATGCCCAGCCGGCTGATGGGCGAGGACACGGGCACCAGGGCGCACTCGCCCAAGTGCCTGGCCCCCTCGTCCGTGTCCAGAATGGCCTTGAGGGCGTCGTAGCCCTTTGCGGCGCCGAAATCAGTGACGCGGCCGTCTTTGAACGTCAGCCAGAAATCGTCGATGAGGCTGCCCTGATGGTTCAGCGGCATGGAGGAATGGACCGTGCCGTCGGCCTTGTCGCGATGGGGCGCGGTGAAGATCTCCTCCGTGGGCATGTTGGGGAACCACCAGCGGCCGTCGGCCAGCTCTCCGCCGCCGCCGCCCCAGGTGACGCCTTCGGGCAGGCCGATGGTGATGTCCGTGCCGCGGCCGTTGTGGTAGTGCAGCTGGGCAAACGCATGGCTGTTCAGCCACTGGATGCGGGCGGCAAAGCTCTCCTTGTGTCGGCGCCAGGCCGCCACGGGATCGGGCGTGTCGGCCCGCACCGTCTTGAAAACGGCCTCCCACAGCTGGACCATCGCCTCGTCCTCGGGCAGGCTGGGGAACACCGCCTTTGCCCAGCGGGGGCTGGGCACGCCCACGATGCACCAGGGCACCTTGTTCTCATGCATGCCGTCGTAGAAGGGCGCGCAGGCCGCGTGGGACGCCTTGCCGGCCGCCGCCACCCGGACCGGATCCACGCCGGCCAGGGCCGCCGGGTCGCCGGAGCGGATGCTGAGGAAGGCCCCGCCCCGTTCCGCCAAACCGTTCAGCTGAAGGGCCCGCCAGTCCGGGCACTGGCTGAACAGCTCCGGCCGGCCGTTCAGATAGCGCATGCGCGTCAGGTCCTCATCCGCCCAGTATACCGTCACATCTTTGGCGCCGGCCTGCCAAGCCTGGGCCGCCACCCGGCGCACAAAGGGCGCCGCCTCCAGCTGCGCCTCGATCATCAGCTCCTGCCCGGGCTGCAGGTCCAGTCCTGCTTTTACCGCCAATTCGGCGTATCGTTCCAATTTTTCTGCAAACGTCAAAATATTCCACGCTCCTTTTTATAAAATCTGGTTTCCTTTATTATAGCACAGTGTCCGCCGTTTTCCACAAAATCTTGTCCCCTTTTCCCCGCTCGTTATCCACCCTCTCTCTTGACAGCGCCGGGCCGGCGTATTACACTAGAGGCAGACGGTTAGCATATTCTAACATCTTCGTGAGGAAGAATGGAACGGAAGGGGAACCCTTGCTATGACGACATTGGACAAGCTGCCCGTGGGCACCCGCGCCCGCATTGTGACGGTGGGCGGCCAGGGCGCGCTGCGGCGCCATTTTCTGGATATGGGCCTGACGCCCGGCACCGCGGTGATGGTGCGCAAGATCGCCCCCATGGGCGATCCCATCGAACTGCACCTGCGCGGCTACGAGCTGACCCTCCGCCTGGACGACGCCTCCCGCATCGCCGTGGACGAGGAAGCCTGCGTGCTGCCCCGCCCGGAAACGGAGGCCCCGGCATGAGCATGGTATTCGCCCTGGCCGGCAACCAGAACTCCGGCAAGACCACGCTGTTCAACCAGCTGACGGGCTCGAACCAGCACGTGGGCAATTTCCCCGGCGTGACGGTGGACAAAAAAGAAGGCGTCATCCGCGACCATCACGCCGGCGAGCATCACCGCGGCCTGCGCAGCTGGGGCCATCCCCGCCACCGGCGGCGGGATATCCCCGCGCCCGCGCCCGCGCTGGTGGTGGACCTGCCCGGCATCTATTCCCTCAGCCCTTATACCAGCGAGGAGATCGTCACCCGGGATTTTATCCTCAATGAAAAGCCCGACGGCATCATCAACATCGTGGACGCCACCAACATCGAGCGCAACCTCTACCTCTCCATGCAGCTGATCGAACTGGGCATCCCCATGGTGATCGCCCTGAACATGATGGACGAGATGCGCGCCAACGGCAGCACCGTGGATGTGAACCGGCTGGAAGAGGAACTGGGCGTGGCGGTGGTGCCCATCTCGGCGGCCAAGAACGAGGGCATCGACGAACTGATCGAGCACGCGCTGCGCGCGGCCGAGCACAGGGACTGCCCCAAACGGCAGGATTTCTGCACCGGCGCGGTGCACCGCTGCATCCACGGCATCGCCCACATGGTCGAGGACCACGCCGAGGCCGCGGGCATCCCCCGCTATTTCGCCGCCACCAAGCTGGTGGAGGGCGACGAGCCCATGCAGCGGCGCCTGAAGCTGACGGAGAACGAGCTGGACCTCATCGACCACTCGGTGAAGGAGATGGAGGACGCGCTGGGCACAGACCGGGAGGCCGCTTTGGCCGACATGCGCTACAGCTTCATTGAAAAGCTGTGCGCGGAGACGGTGGTGAAGCACGGCGAGAGCCGCGAGCACGCCCGCAGCGTGGCCATCGACAAGGTGCTCACCCACAAATACTTCGCCATCCCCATGTTCCTGGCCATCATGTTCCTCATTTTCTGGCTCACCTTCGGCGTCATCGGCATATTTTTAAGCGATTTGCTGAGCTTTGCCATCGACGGGATCACCGGCTGGGTGGACGCGGGCCTCACGGCCTACGGCATCAACCCGGTGGTGCACAGCCTCGTCATCGACGGCGTGTTCGCCGGCGTGGGCAGCGTGCTCAGTTTTCTGCCCATCATCGTCACGCTGTTTTTCTTCCTCTCCCTGCTGGAGGATTCGGGCTACATGGCCCGGGTGGCCTTCGTGATGGACAAGCTGCTGCGCAAAATCGGCCTGTCGGGCCGCAGCTTCGTGCCCATGCTGATCGGCTTCGGCTGCAGCGTGCCGGCCATCATGGCCACCCGCACGCTGTCCAGCGACAGGGACCGCAAGATGACCATCCTGCTCACGCCCTTCTGCTCGTGCAGCGCCAAGCTGCCCATCTACGCCGTGTTCACCGCCGCCTTTTTTCCTAAAAACGGCGCTTTGGTGATGATCGGGCTGTACGTCATGGGCATCGTGCTGGGCATCCTGTGGGGGCTGATCCTGAAAAGCACCCTTTACAAGGGCAACCCCGTGCCCTTTGTGATGGAGCTGCCCAATTACCGCGTCCCCAGCCCCAAAAGCGTGGCGCTGCTGGTGTGGGACAAGGCCAAGGACTTCCTCACCCGCGCATTCACCGTCATCTTCGTGGCCACCATCATCATCTGGTTCTTGCAGTCCTTCGACACGCGCCTCAACGTGGTGGCAGATTCCTCGGCCAGCATGCTGGCCGGCCTGGGGCGCGTGGTGGCGCCTGTCTTCGCGCCGCTGGGCTTCTCGGACTGGCGCGCCTCCACGGCCCTCATCACCGGCTTTACGGCCAAGGAGGCGGTGGTCAGCACCATGGCCGTGCTGACGGGCACCAACCTGGCCACCCTGGGCGGCGCGCTGGGCGCCGTGTTCCCCACCGTCCTGTCCGCCTTCAGTTTTTTGACGTTCACCCTGCTGTACACGCCCTGCGTGGCCGCCATCGCGGCCGTCAAGCGGGAGATGCATTCGGGCGCGGCGGCCGCCGCCGTGGCGCTGATGCAGTGCGCCATCGCCTGGCTGTGCGCCATGCTGGTGTACCAGGTGGGCAGCCTGCTGATCCATTAAAAGGAGCCGCTTATGAACCTGTTCGATTTTCTGATTCTGGCCGCCCTAGCCCTGTGCACGTTTTTTGCCCTGCGCAGGATCCTGCGGGACAAAAAACAGGGCAAGTGCTGCGGCACCTGTGCCGGGTGCGGCGGCTGTGCCGGATGCAGCCGAAACGCAGCCGGAAAACCGACCTTCAAATAACGCAAGAGCGCTCTGCCGGGCTGTCACGCCGCGCAGAGCGCTCTTTTTCCGTCAGGCCCCGGCCTCGGCGGGCAGCGGGGCGGTGCAGGCGTCGGGCAGTTCCCCCGCCAGACGCCAGCAGTCGCGCCCGGCCTGTTTGGCCGCGTACAGGGCCCTGTCCGCTTGGGCAAAGCAGGCCTGGTAATCGCTGCCGGGGCCGCACAGCACAGCGCCCACGCTGCCGGTGACGCACCGTCCAGCCTCGCCGCCCAAGTCGATGCCCCGCAGCGCCTGCACCAGCCGCTCGGCAATGGCCGCCAGTTCCGCCGGGCCGGGCACGTCCTCCAGCAGGATCAAAAACTCGTCTCCGCCCACCCGGCCCGCCGCGTCCCGGGCGTGGCCGAAGGTGCGCAGGGTCCGGCCCACCATGCGGATGGCCTCGTCCCCCGCCGGGTGGCCGAAGCGGTCGTTGATCTGCTTAAAGTGGTCCACATCCAACATCATCAGGCCGAAGGTGCGCCCCTGCGCCGGCTGGCTGAACCGCCGGGCGGCCAGCGTCTCGATGCCCGTGCGGTTGTACAGGGTGCTCACCGGGTCCCGGTGGGCCATGCGGCGCAGCGCGCGGGCCTCGTCGGCCATCTCGCGGTTTTCCATCATCAGGATGAACAAGGTCTCTTTGCCCTCCTGCTCCACCAGGTGCGCGGCCGTGTACACGTTGGTGACCCGTCCGTCCCGGGTGCAGATGCGGTGCGTCACCTTACTCTGGCGCTTATGGCCCTGCAGCTGCCGGCGCAGGACGGCCCCCGTGCGTTCGCGGTCCTCGGGATGGATCAATTTTTCCAAATGGCCTTCCACGTCGCCGCGCATGTCCTCCGCGCTTTGGTAGCCATACATGCGCCACAGCCCGTCGGTGACGATGCACAGCCGGCCCGTGCCGTCTGCCGTGCAGGAGCATCCCCCGCCGGGCAGGGCGGCCAGAAAGGCGCGTTGGGTGCGCAGCTGTTCCTCCACCCGGCGCAGCTGTGCGCGCAGGCGCCATCCCATCACCGCCTGCACCGCGCACAGCGCCGCCAGCAGGGCGGCCAACCATTCCATCCGTCTCCCTCCTTTTGAATTTCCATATTTTACCTTTTCATTATAGAAGATTCTTCCCGCGGCCGCAAGGGTGTTCTGTGGTAAAAATGGTTTATTTTTGCCGCGCTTGCTTCCCTGTTCGGCAAAAGCCGTGCAAGTTCGGCCGATCGCGTCTTTTTTATTTTTGCCGTTCCGCGCATCTCTTATCGGTCTGGGCGGACGATACACAGCGGCAGGCAGCCCCTTTGCGGGGCTGCCTGCCGCTGTTTGACACCTTATGCCGCTGTGCCGCGCTTCCGCTACTTTTCCCGCAGCAAATCCCGCATAAAGGCGATCCTCTTTTTTACGTTGGCCCGGGTGACCGCGGCGTCCAAACAGGAGTCATACCCATGGAAGGTCCCTTTGGTCTCATTCACCAGCACGCCTGCGCCCGCGGCCCTTACTTTGTTGGCATAGGCGATCCCCTCGTCGTGCAGGCAGTCGTATTCCGCCGTTTCCAGATAGGTTTCCGGCAGCCCCTGCGGCAGCTCATGATGGAGGGGGGACGCTTCCTTCCGCTCCTGTTCACTTTTCCCCTGCAAATAATACCGCCACATTTTTCGGTTGTTCACGGCATTCCAAAGGGGGGTGTCAGCATATTTTTCCATGGATCCTGTGGACAGCGAGGCGTCCGCGGCCGGATAGATCAGCACCTGCCCGCAGGGCCTGGTCAAGCCCTCTTTCTCATAGCTGTTCACCACACAGGCCGCCAGCGCCGCGCCCGCGCTGTCGCCGGCAACGATGATGTGATTTTCCTCTATCCGCAGCTGCGGGGCATGCGCCGTCACCCACTTATAAACGGCCAGATTGTCCAGGAACGCCGCCGGGTACGGATACCGCGGCAGCAGATGGTAATCCGGCAGAAGCACACGGCAGGGAACTTCCCGCGCGTATTGATAGGCCAGTTCTTTGTGATGAGGCGACGCGGGATAGCTGAACGCGCCGCCGTGGATATCGATCAGGGCGGGCAAATCCCCCCGCTCCTCCGCCGGTTCGATCAGCTCCACCGGGACGGGGAGGTCTTGATAGCCCTTCACTGCAAATGTTCTGCTGTTCAAATCGCCCGGCGTCTTTTTCAGCTTGTCCGCCAGCCGCAAATAAAGGGTTGCCGCCCTGATGATCAACAAATTGTACGGCACCCTTTTCGCGCTGCCATACAATTCCCCGTTTATCCCATAGGCGCTTTTTTGTCCCGCGCTCAACGCCATCCCCTCCAAACGCTGCACTTCCGCTTTGCCGTTCCGCGCCTTATTCGCCAAGGCCGGCCCTTACCCCATGGGCCGCACAACGTCATTTGCCGCTATGCAAGCAAATTGCACAGCAACTGATTAAACCTTTCACTCTCGCTCCATTGCGGAAAGTTGCAGGATTTCTCAAACCAGTAAAACTGCTTTTCCGTTTCGATCCGGTCAAAATATTCCTTCGCCAGGGCAGAGGATACGTGGCTGTCATATCTGCCCTCGATCAACAGGATCGGAGCGCCATATTGCGTTTGTGCTTCAAAATCTGTTTGCATGACTTCCTGCCACAAATACTGGATGGCTTGCAGGCTGCCCTTTTGACGCCGGATCAGATCGGGGAGCGTGTAATAGGGGGAGAACAAAAAGGGGAGGACCAGGTCATTGTAGTTCCTCCTTCCATAAAGGGAGCCCCTGTGCTTGACCACCTGCTTTGTGACAAACAGCAGATCGTTCAGCCAGCCGTCCGCCTGATAGGAACAATCGATCCCCTTCAGTTTTTCCAAGCTCTTTTTATCAGCGTGCGCCAGCGCATACTCATAAGCCGCCTTGCTGGATTTTCTCATGTTGACGACTTGTCCGCAGCCAATATAAGTACGCACCAATTCCGGATGGGCCTGGACAAAGCGAAGGCCCAGAATGCTCCCCCATGAATGCCCCAGCAAATACAGGGAGCTTTGGTGAAACCGGGACAGCAAGCGCTCCACAAGGGTGTGGAGGTCATTGAGAAAAACATCGATCGTGATGGGACCGTCAAATTTGTAATAGGACTTTCCCGCGCCGCGCTGTTCCCATACAACAAGCGTGAACTGCTGCTCCAGCATTTTATTGTATTTCATGACCAGGGGAAGCGCGGCGTCCCCGGGGCCGCCATGCAGGTAGACCAGCAAAGGAGCATTTTCTTTTTCCGCCCGTATGGAGACAAACTGCGGTACGCCGTTTAGATCCATTTTCAACTGCTCATCGATATACATTCGTGTTGTACTCCCCATCCGTCATAATGTGTATTCCCCCATTGAAAATGGGCTGTGACAGCCGCTTGCAGCAAGGCTGCTTCCGTCTCTGCTTCGCGGCAAATAAACAGGCGGTTTCTTTGCGGGTGCGCGGATCGGCATAGATCTGCTTGCTTTTCCACCGGCCCGCCTGCTTCTTTCTCCTGTGATGGCACCTTGATTCGCCCAAGGCATACAAAGTGCCCCGCTCTGCCCGCAGTTTATCCGCCCAAGGACGCCCGCCCTTTTTTGTATTCTATCACATCGGTTCCTCCTTCTCAAGGCTGTCCATTGAACCCGCCCGAGCCTTTGTCCTGCACGCCGTTCCGCCGCAGGGTCCGCTTGACAAACCGCCCCCGCACTGCTATGATGAAAAACATACTTTGTGTGCTTTACCAAAGTATAAGATTAAAGCAAAGAGAGGGAATGAAATGGCACGAGTGTACAACTTCAGCGCGGGGCCGTCCATGCTGCCCCTGCCGGTGCTGGAACAAGCACGGAAAGATCTGGTCGATTACAAGGGCTGCGGCCAGTCCGTGATGGAGATGAGCCATCGAAGTTCCCAGTTTGAAGCCATCGCCGCCGGCACCGAGGCCGCTTTGCGCCGGGTGCTGGGCATCCCGGATGATTACAAGGTGGGCTTTTTCCAGGGCGGCGCCTCCACCCAGTTCGCGGCCGTGCCGCTGAACCTGATGGGCGAAGGCGGGGCCGATTACATCGTGACGGGCCAGTTTTCCGGCAAGGCCGCCAAGGAGGCGGAAAAGTACGGCCCCGTGCATGTGGTGGCCAGCGCCAAGGCGGACAATTTCACCTCCATCCCGGACGTGGACGCCATCGCTTACACCCCCGGCGCCAGCTATGTGCATATCTGCGAGAACAACACCATCTACGGCACCCGCTATACGAAGCTGCCCCAGGTGCCCGGCGTGCCCCTGGTGGCGGACATGTCCAGCTGTATCCTCAGCCGCCCCACGGATGTGACGAAATACGGCGCCCTTTACTTCGGTGTGCAGAAAAACGTGGCCCCGGCGGGCATGGCGGTGGTGGTGGTGCGCCGGGATTTATTGGGCCGCGCCCGGCCGGATACGCCCGCCCTGCTGGACTGGAAAACCATCATCGACGCGGACAGCATGTACAACACGCCCCCCTGCTGGTGCATCTACATGATGGGCCTGGTACTGGACTGGATCGAACGGGAGGTGGGGGGCCTGGCGGCCATGGAGGCCCGCAACGAGCAGAAGGCCGCCCTGCTGTACGACTATCTGGACGGTTCGTCCTTCTTCCGCAACCCCGTGCGCAAGGCGGACCGCAGCATTATGAACGTCACCTTCACCGCCCCCACAAAAGAGCTGGACGCCAAGTTCTGCGTCGAGGCCGCCCAGGCGGGCTTTGTCAACCTGAAAGGCCACCGCAGCGTGGGCGGCATGCGGGCGTCCATTTACAACGCCATGCCCGCCGAAGGCGTGGAAAAACTGACGGACTTCATGCGCGCCTTTGAAAAGGCCAACGGCTGAGGAGGAAACGACAACATGTATTATGAGATCAAGACCCTGAACAACATCGCCGCCGTGGGCCTGCGGCAGCTGGACCCCGACCTGTTCCGGGTGAACGCCGAGGGCCGCGCGCCGGACGGCATTTTGGTGCGCAGCGCCTCTCTCCACGATATGGCGCTGCCGCCGCAGTTGCTGGCCGTCGCCCGCGCCGGGGCCGGGGTGAACAACATCCCCGTGGACGCGTGCAGCGCCGCGGGCATCGTGGTGTTCAACACGCCGGGCGCCAACGCCAATGCCGTGAAGGAATTGGTGCTGGCCGGACTGGTGCTGGCCGGCCGCAAGGCCGTGCAGGGCGCGCTGTGGGCTAAGGCCCAGGCCGGCCAGGCGGATTTAGCCAAGCTGGTGGAAAAGGGCAAGGCCCAGTTTGCCGGGCCGGAACTGGCCGGCAAAAAGCTGGGCGTGGTGGGCCTGGGGGCCATCGGCGCGCGGGTGGCCAACATGGCCGTCCACCTGGACATGGAGGTGCTAGGGTACGACCCCTACATCTCGGTGGACGCGGCCTGGAGCCTTTCCCGCAGCGTAAAGCACTGCCTGGACCTGGGCAAGCTGCTGGCCGAGTGCGATTATGTCACCCTGCACCTGCCGGTGACGCCGGACACCAAGGGCCTTTTGAACGACCGGACCTTCAGCCAGATGAAGCCCGGGGCGCGGCTTTTGAATTTTGCCCGCGGTGAACTGGTGCATGAGGCCGCGCTGAAAAACGCCCTGGACGCGGGCCGCGTGGCCGCCTATGTAACGGACTTCCCCACCGCCGGCCTGCTGGGGGACGAGCGTTGCGTGTGTGTGCCCCATCTGGGCGCCAGCACGCCGGAGAGCGAGGACAACTGCGCGGTGATGGCCGCGCGGGAGCTGTCGGACTATCTGCGCAACGGCAACATCGCCAACAGCGTCAACTTCCCCGCCGTGTCCATGCCCCGCAGCGCCGGGGCGCGCATCTGCGTCATCCACAAAAACGTGCCCGGCCTGCTGGCCGCCATCACCGACGCCGCGGGCGCGGCCAAGCTGAACATCGAGAACCTGACCAACAAATCCCGCGGCGCTTACGCTTACACCATGCTGGACACCAGCGCGCCGGCCGACGCGGCCGTGGCCCAGCAGATCGCCGCTGTGCCGGACGTGATCCGCGTGCGGGTGGTTTGAGCAGAATAAGCACCACATCGACATCCTGCCGTTTTACATCACCGTGGACGGCCAAAGCTATGTGGAGCGGAAGGACCTGACCTTCGAGGGCTACAATGTTAACAAATGATAACAAACGGCGGATGAAAATCCGCCGTTTGTTGTGTGTTTTTTGCTGTTTTTTTCGCGTTTTTTAAGGATTTTGATACCCTTTAAAAGTTCTTCATCATTTTTTCTGCGTTCATCATGGCCTTTTCGGCGGTATGGGCGGCCTTTTTGACGGCCTTTTTCAGCTCTTTCGGGCTTTTTTCGGCCGCGTACATGCCGGCCGCGCCCATAGCGGCGCCTGCCATAACACCCAGGGCAGCGCCCTTGGCCATATTTTTTGTATTGCGATCCATCATCCGTCCCCCCTTTTCTTCTTTTTTCGTCCTGATGTCAGTATACCCGGCACAGAGGGCAAACTTACGGGGCAAATTTTTCCTTTTCTGTTCCCCATCTTTGCGCTTTGTGGTATACTAATATCGTATCATGCAAAGGGGGCTTGTGGCTTGCAAAAACGCATCCTGTGCATCCAGGACCTGTCCTGCGTGGGGCGGTGCAGCCTGGCGGCCGTGCTGCCGGTGCTGTGTGCCTGCGGCCACATGGCCTGCGGCCTGCCCACGGCGCTGCTGTCCACCCACACCGGGGGCTTCGGCACGCCGGCGCGCGCCGGGCAGACGGCCTTTTGCGGGGAAGCCCTGGCCCATTACGCGCGGCTGGGCCTGGCCTTTGACGGCGTGTACAGCGGCTATTTGGCCGACGACGGCCAGGCCGCCCTGGTGCGCGGTGCCTTTGCCCAAAACCCCGGCGCCTTCAAATTGACGGACCCGGTGCTGGGCGACGGCGGCAAAGCCTACCGCTTTGTGACGCCGGCCCTGGTGGAGGCCATGCGCGCTTTGTGCGCCGAGGCGGACCTCATCACCCCCAACTGGACCGAGAGCGCCCTGCTGCTGGGCCTTGGGGCCGACGAGGCGCCCCGGCCCCAAGCGGAGATAGAGGCCCGCGCGCTGGCGCTGGCAAAAAACTTTGGCGCCGACGTGGTGCTGACGGGCGCGGCCCTGCCGGACGGCCGCCGGGCCAACGTGTGCGCCCGGGGCGGCGCGGCGCAGGTGCTGCCCTACCTGCCGGTGGAGGGCCAATGGCCCGGCACGGGCGATCTGTTCGCGGCCGTGGTGCTGGGGCGGCTGCTGTTGGGCTGCGCGCTGGAAAGCGCCGTGCACACGGCCGCCGCCTTTGTGCGCGCCGCGGTGCAAAGCGCCGCGGACGCCGGCACGCCCGCGCGCTTCGGCGTGCCTTTTGAACTGCACTTGCCCGCTTTGGCGAAAGGAGATGGCCTTCTTTGGCACAGCCCCTGAATATCGTGCTGGTGGAACCGCAGATCCCCCAAAACACCGGCAACATCGCGCGCACCTGCGCGGCCACCGGTGCGCGGCTGCACCTGGTAAAGCCCATGGGCTTTACGGTGGACGACAAAAAACTGAAACGCGCGGGGCTGGATTACTGGCACCTGCTGGATATCACCTATTACGAAAACTGGGCCGATTTTGCCGAAAAGAACAGCGGCCCTTTCTGGATGTTCACCACCAAGGCGCCCCGCCGCTTCACGGACGTGCAGTACCCTGCCGGGGCGTATTTGGTGTTCGGCCGCGAGGACGCCGGCCTGCCCGAGCCGCTGCTGCGAGCCCACGCGGACACCTGCGTGCGCCTGCCCATGCGGGAAGAGGCCCGCAGCCTGAATTTATCCAACACCGTGGCCGTGGCCGTGTATGAGGCCCTGCGCCAAGAGGATTTTGCCGGCCTTCTGGACCACGGCCGGCCCCGAACCTTTGACTGGGAGTGATTTTTGAATGAGTAAGATCGCCATTTTGACCGATTCGGCCTGCGATATCCCGCAGGACCTGGCCGACAAGCACCACATCGACATCCTGCCGTTTTACATCACCGTGGACGGCCAAAGCTATGTGGAGCGGGAGGACCTGACCTTCGAGGGCTATTACGACCTGCTGACCAAATGCCAGGAGATCCCCAAGACCAGCCAGATCACGCCCATGCGCTTTGAGGAAACGTTCTGCGCTTACGACGACGCCGGGTACACCGACGTGCTGTATGTGTCCATCAATTCCACCGGTTCGGCCACGTACAACAACGCCCTGCTGGCGCGCGAACAGTTCCGGGAGGAGCGGCCGGACAGCGGGATGGAGATCCACGTCGTGGACAGCCACAGCTATTCCATGGGCTACGGCTGGCCCCTGGTGCAGGCGGCGCAGAAGCTGAAAAACGGCGCCGACATCCCCAACGTGCTGCAGTACCTGGAGGGGACGTTTGCCAAACGCGAGATCGTGTTGGCCATGTACACCCTGAAATTCGCCAAAAAGAGCGGCCGCATCTCGGCGGCCGCGGCCTTTGCGGGCGAGCTGCTGGGCTTAAAGCCGCTGATCACCCTGATCGACGGGGTGACCAAGACCCAGAGCAAGGTGCGCGGCGACCTGGCCGTGATGCCCGCGCTGGTGAAGTTTGCCCGCGAACACATGGACGAGGGCAGCGAATACCTGGTGGGCGGCACGGATAAGGAGAACATCAAGGTCCTGGCCAAGCTGTGCAAAAAAGAATACGGCTACGCCCCGGCGCAGACGTTTTTGCTGGGCGCGGCCGTATCCACCAACACGGGGCCCAACGCGGTGGCCATCGTGTACGCCGGCCCCCGGCGGCGCTGAGGGCCGGCCCCATTTTTTGACGGAAAGGTTGTGGAAGATTTGGACAAGCCCATTCTTTACATTGTCATCCCCTGCTACAACGAGGAGGCGGTGCTGCCCGTCACCAGCGGCATGTTCCGCCAGAAGGTGCTGGACCTGGCCGGCGCGGGCAAGATATCGGCCGAGAGCCGGGTGCTGTTCGTCAACGACGGGTCGAAGGACGGCACCTGGGACATCATCCGCGGCCTTGCGGACAGCGCCCCGGAGTACGAGGGCATCTGCCTGTCCCGCAACCGGGGCCACCAGAACGCCCTGCTGGCCGGCCTGATGACGGCCAAGGACCTGGCCGACGTGACCATCTCCATCGACTGCGACGGCCAGGACGACATCGGCGCCATGGACAAGATGATCGACGAATATCTGGCCGGGGTGGATGTGGTGTACGGCGTGCGTTCGAAGCGGGAGACGGACACCTGGTTCAAGCGCACCACCGCCGAGGGCTTTTACAAGGTGATGAGCGCCCTGGGCGCCGAGACCGTGTACAACCACGCCGATTACCGGCTGCTGTCGAAACGGGCGCTGGAGGGCCTGGCCCAGTTCAAGGAAGTGAACCTGTTTCTGCGCGGTCTGGTGCCCCTGGTGGGCTACCGCAGCAGCAGCGTGTATTACGAGCGCCACGAGCGGCTGGCCGGCGAGAGCCACTACCCGCTGAAAAAGATGCTGTCCTTTGCCTTTGACGGCATCACCAGCCTGTCGGTGAAGCCCATCCGCCTGATCACGGGGCTGGGCTTTTTCATCAGCCTGGCCAGCTTCATCGGCATCATCTGGGTGCTGCTGACCAAACTGTTCGGCACCGTGGTGTCCGGCTGGGCCAGCATGACCTGCGCCATCTTCTTCATGGGGGGCGTGCAGCTGCTGTGCCTGGGCGTCATCGGCGAGTACATCGGCAAAATTTACAACGAGACCAAGGGGCGGCCCCGGTTCATCGTCAGTGAAAAGACCTTTGAGGGCCGGGAGGAGTGACCGACGGCGGCGCGCGGGGCGGACAGTGGCGCGGGCGGCCGGGTGCGCGCGGTGGTTTTACGTTTATTTTTACGGCAGGGTTTCTACTTTCTCAGCGTTGAGAAAGTAGCAAAGAGCGTTGGGGGGGGGGGG
>CAJMEU010000071.1 GCA_905212515.1 uncultured Oscillospiraceae bacterium
TGCCGCCCTTGACGATGTCCGGGATGACGAACACCACCTTGCTGCCCTTGTGGGCCAGCTGTGTCAGGGTGGGCATGCCGATGGGATGGCGGATGCTTTGCAGCGTGGCGGCGTACAGCGCCTCCCAGGTCTGCTCCAGGCACGGCGGGTCCGCCACCGTTTGGCCCGGGATGAACACGTCCGTATTCTCCGGCAGCTCCGCGCCCATATAGCCGTGCCCGTACTCAAATTCTAGTTTCATGGTGCATTCTCCTTACTCTTTTTGAAAGCTGACGAACCTGCGCAGCGGCGCGCCGATGAGGGGGCGGCACCATGCTTTGAACGCCTCGGTGACACCGTTGCCCGCCTCGTTGATAAATTCGTCCGGCATGGTCTTTTCCGTCAGCATCACCTGCTCGATGGGGATAAGGATGGGCCTGACGGCGTACTGTTCGCCGGGCTGGCGTTCGAAGCCCACCATCACCCCCGTGCGGCCGGCCACGGCGGCCTTCACCGCTTCAGCGCCGGCCAGGACGGCCTCGTCCCTGTCGGCGGCGCTCTGCCAGGCGATGGAGGAACGGCCCAGGATGCCGGGCTTTTCCGCCCGGGCCTTGTAACCCAGCTTTTTGATGATCAAATTGGCCAGGTGGGCCGACACGTCGCCGAAATAGGTGGCGCGGCCCACGGTCATCACCGGCTCCACAATGGGCGTGCCGTCGGCGTAGTGCAGGCCCTCGCTGGCCACCACCACGCCGCTGCCCTTGGCATCGATCAATTGCCGCACGTCCGCCAGGAACTGTTCCTCGCTGAAGGCGCGCTCGGGCAGATAGATCAAATCCGGCCCGCCGGTGCCGCTGTCCCCCGCCAGGGCGCTGGCGGCCGTCACCCAGCCCGCCGCGCGGCCCAGGGATTCCACCACCACCACGTGAATGGGCAGGCCCTTCACGTCGCAGCAAACCTCGGCCACGCTGGCCGCCATGTAGCGCGCCGCGCTGCCGTAGCCGGGCGCGTGGTCCGTCACCGCGATGTCGTTGTCCATGGTCTTGGGGATGCCCACCACGTTTACCGCCAGCCCCTGTTCCTTACACGCCGCGTACACCTTGCCGCAGGCGTCCATGCTGCCGTTGCCGCCGTTGAAGAACACATATTTGATGTTGTGCCTGCCGATGACGCGGGCGATGGCCGCGTAATCCTCCGGCTCCAGATGGTCGCGGCTGGTGCCGATGGCCGAGGAGGGGGTGGAGAGCAGCAGCTCCAGCTCTTCCCCGGGCACCGTTTTGAGGTCGAGGAATTTTTCCGCGATCACGGCCGCGCTGCCCCCCAGCGCGCCGTACACGCACCCGATCTGCGGGTGGCGCCGCGCCTCCTGCACGGCCCCGTACAGGGACGCGTTGATTACCGCCGTGGGCGCGCCGCCGTGGACGATGAGCGCATTGCCTTCCATGGCCGTCCCTCCTTACTCGCCCAGATAAAGGCGGATGATCTCGAGATATTCCCCGGGGTAAAAGCCGATCTCGCCGGAAAAGCGCGTCAGGGCGATGAGCCCGCCGTCGATCTCTTCGATGGAGGCCAGCATGGCCGCGTTGTCGGCCTTCAGGCCGCCGCCGTAGGCCACCGGCAAGCCGCCCGTGCGCTGTTTCACGAAGCGGGCGATCTTCTCGATGTAGGGTTTGTCCGCCGGCGTCTTGCCCGGGCCGATGCTCCAGATCGGCTCGTAGGCGATGGCCACCCGGCTTTTGTCCGCGCCCGCAAGGCCCGTGTCCAGCTGGGCGCCCAGCACTTCCTGCCACCGCTCCTGCTCCTCGGCCTTTTCCCCGATGCAGTACAGCACCGACAGCCCGCGGGTCACGGCGGCTTTGACCTCCCGGTTCAGCAGCCGGTTGACGGCGTCAGACGCAGCCGCGCCCGTCACCCCGGCCTCAGCCAGGATGCCCAGCTTGTCGGCCCGCTCCTCGCAGTGGCCGATGAGCACGCTCTCGCAGCCCAGGGCCTTGGCGGCCGCGGCCGGGCGGTTGGTGGTGAAGGCGCCGAAGTTGCCGCCCGGGGCGGTGTCGTCCCGGTAAACGCCCTGGCAGCCCAGGCGCACGGGGCTGTTTTCACAGCGGGCCGCGGCTGCGGCCGGCAGGTAGGCCTCGGGCAGGTACATGGTGAAGTCCACCCGGGCGGGGTCGTACTGCTTGAGGGCTTCCTGGGTGCCCTCCACGATGGCGCGGCCCCAGCCGGCCACCGGCGCCAGGCGGTTCACGCCCCCCAGCTCCGCCGGCACGTCGAACCTCTTTAGATTCAGGTAAATGTGTTTCACCGTCAGATGCCCTCCTTTTGATAGCGGCTTGCCATCTGCTCCTGCGTCACCCGCTCCACCTGCGGCGCTTTGCCGTAGCTGCCGAACTGGACGATCAAGGTGCCGATCACCTCTTTGACGCCCCGCTCGATGCAGTCCACGATGCGCCCCACGTCCGCGTCCGGCACATTGCCATACATGACGGTATCCATCAGCGGCGGCAGGAACGCGCGCGGGTCAAAGGCCTGTTTGTTGGCTTCCAGCAGCTCGTACACCTTGCCGATGCTGGCGCTTTCTTGCAGCGCGGGCTCGGCCGCGAACAGCTCTTTCATATTCCGGGTGACAGCCAGGCGGATGTCGGTGTCCACGTTGATCTTGCTGATGCCGCTGTGCCCCACTTCCACCAATTGGTCCAGCGCGATGCCGTAGGCGTTGCGGATATCGCCGCCCAGGGCGTTGATCTCCTGCACGATGTACTGCGGCACGGTGGACGAGCCGTGGCTGACAAGGAATCCGCTGATGCCCTCATGGCGCATGCACTCCTTGGTGGCAATGGCGATCTCCTTGCGGATCTTCGTGTCCTTGCCCTTATTGGCGCCGTGCATGGTGCCGTAGCTGATGGCCAGGGCGTCGCACTTGGTCTTTTTGAAAAACTCCACCGCCTTGAGGGGGTTGGTGTACGTGGACGTGCTGCTGAACACATGGTCCTCCACACCGGCCAGCACGCCCAGCTCACCCTCCACGGTGACGCCCAGGGGATGGGCGTATTTCACCACTTCCCGCGTCAGCTCCACATTGTCCTCAAAAGACAGGCTGCTGCCGTCGATCATCACCGAGGTGTAGCCCCCCGCGATGGCCGCCTTCACGCTCTCCATATTCTTGCCGTGGTCCAGATGCAGCGCCACGGGGATGGGGCTGTTTTCCCCGTACTTCTTCACCGCCGCGCCGATGTTGGCCGCGCCCTTGATCTTGTCCTCCACGGTGCCGTTCATGAAATCCGTACGTCCACCCATAAAGGCATTGGCCAGGTCGGCCCCCTGCAAAATAGCCGGGCTGCGCAGCATTTCGTGCACCGCGATGGCTGCCTTCGCCTGGGCCACCGCGTTTACGTTGAACGCCCCCTGCGCGTAATTGTATTTGTCCGCCGTTTCCAAAATCGCCCGCATTGGTACCAGCATATAATCCTTCCTCTCTGTAGCGCTGTTATGTTTTCATTCTGTCAATCTGTAAGCCTCATGCCTCGTACACGCTCTCGCCCGCCACGATGGTGCGGCGCACGTTCCACGCTCGGTCCAAAACGACCAGGTCGGCGTCCTTGCCGGGCTCGATGCTGCCCTTTTGCCCAAACACGCCGACGAGACGGGCGGGGTTCTCGGTCAGCAGCGGCAGCACCTCGGCCGCACTTTTGCCCGTGAAGGCCATCAGGTTGCGCAGGGCCGTGTCCTGGGAAAGGGTGCTGCCCGCGCGCACGCCGGTATCGGCCAATTTGGCGTCTCCGTCCTCCACCACCACGTCGTTCACGCCCAGCTTGTAATGGCCGTCCGGCAGGCCCGCGGCCTGGATGCTGTCCGTGATGGCGACCACCCGGTCCCAGCCCTTGCATTTCAGCAGCAGGCGCACCGCCGCCGGGTGCAGGTGGCGGCCGTCGCAGATGGCCTCGCAGTACACGTCGCTTTCCAGCACGGCCCCCATAATGGCCGGGCGGTGCTGGTGGAACAGCCCCATGGCGTTGAAGGTGTGGGTGGCGGCCACAGCGCCGCTTCCAATGGCGCGCATCGCCGTTTCATAATCGGCGCCGGAGTGGCCGATGGCCACCGCAGTTTCGCCCGACACCTGGGCGATCATCTCCGGCACGCCCTCCACCTCGGGGGAGACGGTGAGGTAGCGCACCGCGCCCCCGGCGGCCTCCTGGTAGCGCCGGAACAGGCCGGCGTCGCCCTGCCGCAGCAGATGCTGCGGCATGGCGCCCTTGTATTCGGGAGCCAGGAACGGCCCCTCCAGGTGGATGCCCAGCAGCCGCGCGCCGGGGCCGGGGCTTTTCATAGCCTGCCGCGCCTGCTCGATGCACCACAGCGTCTGCTGTTCGGTGTCCGTCAAAATGCTGCACAGCCACCCCGTGGTGCCGTGGCGCGCGAAAAAGGCGCCGATCTTATGCAAATCCTGCGCCGTGGCGGCGTTGACGTCGATGCCGTCCCCGCCGTGGGTATGCACATCGATGAAGCCCGGCGCCAGCGCCATACCGTCAAGATCCAGCACCTGGGCGCCGGCCGGGCAGGGAACGCCCGGCCCCACGGCCGCCAGCACGCCGTCCCGCACCAGCACGTCCGCCGGGGCAAAGCGACGGCCCTGATAGACCCAGGCATTTTTCAAAAACAGCTCTCTCATCGGCGGCCTCTCAGTACGGCTGCCGGGCCGCGTTGGCGTTCACCAGAATGAGCGCGTCCGGGTGGGACTGGGCCAAGGTCACGGGGAAGGCCGCGGTCTTGTCCCCATATGCCGCCCGGCGCACCACCGCGCGGTGCCAGTCCCGAAATACGCCCAGGCGCAGCTTGCGCGCGCTCAAGATCTGCTTGATGCCGATGGTGACGCACTTTTTGGGCATACACTCCAGCGCACCGGCCAGATCGCCCACGGCGTTGGTGGTTCGCGTCTCGGGTAAAATGTCCAGCACGCGGCTGGGCAGGGCCGCGAACTCCTCGTCCGTCAGGCCGGGCTGGGGCTCGTTGAAGGCCAGGTGGCCGGTAATGCCGATGCCGCCGAAGGCGATGTCCGCGCCGCCCACTTCCTCCAGCAGCCGGTCGCCCCTCGCCGGGTCTGTCGGGTCGGGGAACACGCGCTGGCTCTCGGGCATCAGCAGCGCGGGGTCGATTTTGCCGTACACCTCCCGGGCCATGAAGCCCCGGAAGGACAGGGGGCTTTCCTGGCTGATATAGGTGCCGTCGTCCTCCAGATACTCGTCCATGTTGAAAAACCACACATTTTCAAGGCTGATGCGCTCTTCGTTCACGCGCTGCACAAAAAACGCATACTGGCCCACCGGCCCCACGGGGCAGATGAACACCGTGCGGCTGCCCGCGGCGTTGTTCTCTTTGATGCAGTCGGCCATCATGTCCGCCATGGCGCGGAACACCTCGTCCGAATCACCCATTTTTTGCAGGGGGATCTTCGCCCCTTCGCCCAAGGCCTCTGCGGGAATATGGTAATACGCTCTGTCTTCCATGTTGTTCCCCTTTCATCTGAAAAGATATTCCAGGCCCAGTTCGCGGATGCGCAGCACGATCTCTTTGGTGCGGCTGCAGCCGAACTTCTCCCGGATGCTGTGGATCTGTGTTTTTACCGTGTCCTGGCCCACCACGCGCACCTCGCTGATCTGCCGCGCGTTCAGCCCCTGCAGCAGGTAGCGCACCAACTCGCGCTCGGTGGGCGTCAGCAGGGACAGGGTGTTGACAAAATACAAAAGACTGGTCTCGTTGCGGCGCAGGCGGGAATACTCCCGCAGCATCACCCGCTGGGTGTGCTCGCTCATAATCGGGTTGCCCGCATAGGCCATGCGGATGTGCTCGAACAGCCATTCGTCCTGGCTGCCTTTCACGAAATAGTCCACCGCGCCCGTGGCCATGGCGGTGAGGATCATGTCGTCGTTGTCGTGGGCGGTGAGGTAGATGATTTTGGCGTCGGGCTTCTGCGGGTGGATGCGGGACGCGGCGTCGATGCCCGCCTGGATGGTCTCCATCTCGATATCCAGCAGGATGACGTCAAATTCCGTAGCCAGCGCCGCCTCCACGGCCCCGGCCCCGCTGGCGGCCGTCGCCACCACCGTGAAGTCCGGCTGGCCGTTCAGCTCCTGGCACAGGTCCTCCCGCAGCACGTCATTGTCCTCCGCCACGATGATGCGGATGTTCATGCCCTTTCCCCCTCTTTTGGCCCCGCTCGGGCAAAATTTTCGGCAGCAGGATATAAAAGCTGGTGCCGCTGCCGTACGTGCTTTCCACCTTCAGCGTGCCCATGTGCTTTTTCACGATGGTGCGCACATAATAAAGCCCCAAACCCCAGTTGGAGTTGGAATTTTTGCTGGAGTAAAAGGGATCGAATATCTTGCCCAGGTCGTACTTGCCGATGCCCACGCCGTGATCCCGCACGCAGATGCCGTTCACCCGCTGCTTTTCATAGCAGACCACGGCGACGGGCTCTGTTTTGCCCGCGGCCACCGTGGCCTCCCAGCCGTTGATCAGCAGGTTCGTGATGGCCGCGCGCAGATGGGCTTCATCCGCCAGCACATAAAGGCCCTCGGGCAGCTCCGTCTCCACCCGGGCGGCCGGATACTTCTTTTGCAGCCCCTTCACCGCACCCTGCACCACGGCCGCCAGGCTGCACCGGCGCATGGAAAGGGCGTTGGATTTGAAACTTTTGTACAGCTCCTCCACGTGGGAGATCAGGCCGGCGTTGTTTTCCGTCAGCTGCTGCGCGTAAGAGCGCAGGACCTCCAGGTCGGGCTGGTCTGCGTCCAGCTGCTCGGTCAGGCGCTTGCACAGCACCCGGTTGGCCAGCAGCTGATTTTTGATGCCGTGCACAAACACGCTGCCGCCCAGGCTGGCCGCGTCGTATTTGCGCTGCAGGCGCACATCGTCCTGGTCCTCCGACCACTCCATACGGGCCACGCTCATCATGGAGACAGTGCCCAGCAAGAGGGACACCGTATTGGCCGCCAGCACCACCCCGTAGGTGGCCGGCGAGAGATAGGGGTTCAAATACCACAGCCCCCCGTGGGCCATAAAGGCGTCCTGGTAAAATAAGTACACCTGGGCCGGGTCCTGGGGGCAGTACAGCGCGTACAGCGCCGCAATGCTGAGCAGCATCACGCAGCGCAGCACCGCCGAGGTGCGGATGTAGCGGATGCGCACATTGCCCGGCTCGATGACCAGCAGCACCGCCCCCAGTGCCAAGTATGCCGCGATCCAGCCGAGGGAAAGGTAAATCAGCCATTTCTGCACGGTGCTGTCCCGGGCCACCGACAGGAACACCGGGGGATAATACAGCACCAGCGCCAGCGCCGGCAGGACGGCCGTGACCCAAGTGTGGCGGCGCAGCCATTCCAGCTTGGGATGGGAAGAATAATACAGGGCGGTGACAACAAAATGCCAAGGGATCAAATTGCGCGCTATGGCCAGGCCATAAGCCAGCTGCTGAAGCGTCAGGCGCGCGTTCTGCAGCCGCACGCGGAAGCCGTCCGTCAAAAACAGCACGGTGCGCAGGGAACCGCCGATGCCGCCCTTTTTGGCAATGTACATTAAAATAAATACCAGGTATACGATCAGGCTTGCGGCCAGAGCGCTCAGCAGGAAATATTCTTTTTTCCGCTTCGCCGCCCAGAACACCGCAAACACGACCAGCAGGCAGCCCGCGACCACCAGCGACATGGCCCTTCCCCCTTTCCGCTTCTTGAGACTATTATAGAAAAAAACGGGGCACAAAACAAGGTTTGTGCCCCGCCTTCGGCGTTCAGGGGTCCGCTTGGATGCGGGGCAGCAGTTTATTTTGCGGCCTCAAGCATCAAGTCGAACATCACATAATCGGAGACCGGCACTTCCGCTTCCACATCGCCGCTGGCGATAAAGCCGTTCTGCTGGGATTTATACAGTTTTTCCATGGTGCCGTCCTCGATCTCGGCCACCATCTCCGCGCTGGTCAGCCATTCGGCGTCGCCGCGCTGAGCGTACACGGTCTCATAATCCAGGGCGCACTGGTCGGCGATCCAATGGCTGATCTGCTCGGCATTGGCGGGGTCGGCGCGGTAATCCTTCGCCTTGTACAGGGCCTTCACATAGCGCAGCAGCACGTCGGATTTCTCGTCGGCATATTTGGACATGCAGATCCAGGAGGACACGGAGGCGGACTGGTCGGCAAAGCTGAGGTTGTCGGCCAGCTTCACCACGTCGTCGCCCAGCTCGGTGCTCACGGCCAGGGTGCTGGGGCTCCACAGGGCGCAGGCGTCCAAAGAGCCGGAGATCATGGCGCTGACGATGCCGGAGGCGTCCATCTCCATGGCAGTGATGTCATCCATGGTCAGGCCGGCGGAGGCCAGGGTCTTGTTCAGGATGGCCTCGCTGGAGGTGCCGGAGGCATAGCCCACGATCTTGCCCTTCAGGTCCTCGGCCTTCTCGATGCCGTGGGTCTTGAGGGCCATCACGGCGTCGCCGTTGCCGCAGTGGGCAAAGCAGAAGATCTTGGCGCGGCCGTTGATGCACAGCTTATGCGCGCCGGAACCGATGTAGCCGATGTCGATGGAGCCGTTCTCCATGGCGGCGATGATGGTGGGGCCGTCGGCGAATTCCACCAGGTTGACGGTGATGCCCTGCTCTTTAAAGTAGCCCATCTGGTCGGCCGTGACGACCTCCACCAGGCTGGAGTAGTTGGGCATATAGGCGATGTTCAGGGTGACGGGGTCGGGCGCGGGCTCCCCGGCGGGCTCAGCCTCGGAAGAAGGCGTGGCTGCCGTGGAAGAGGCGGGCGCATTTGCGGGCGCGCTGCTGGAAGCGCCGCCGCAGGCGGCCAGGGCCAGTACCATAGCCGCTGCCATCAGGATAGCTAAAAACTTTTTCATGGTTTTTCCTCCCTAAGTAAACTTTATTCATCGGCGCTGTCCGCGCCGTGCGAACCGAAATTCTTTCGTGCGCACCTTATTTGCGCACCTCCAGATACTCTTTGTACACCTCGCCCCAAACTTCGTTTTTCAGCTTGTTGAACTCCGGGGAAAGGCGCGTCTCCTGCGTGCGGGGGTAAGGGATGTCGATGTCCACGATGCGCTTGATGCGCCCGGGGCGCGCGCTCATGATCACACAGCGCTGGCCCAGGATGATGGCCTCGTCCACGTCGTGGGTGATGAAAAAACAGGTCTTTTTCTCTTTTTGCCACGTGTTCAAAAGGTCCGTCTGCAGCTGGGCGCGGGTCTGGGCGTCCAGGGCGCCGAAGGGTTCGTCCATCAGCAGGATCTCCGGCTCGGCCGCGTAGGCGCGGGCAATGGCCACGCGCTGCTTCATGCCGCCGGAAAGCTCCTTGGGATAATGCTCGGCGAACTTTTCCAGGTCCACCATGCGCAGGTAGCGCAGGGCTTCCTCGTCCGCCTTGGCCCCCTTGATACCGCGCATCTCCAAGGCAAAACGGACGTTCTTTTCCACGGTCAGCCAGGGGAACAGCGCGTACTGCTGGAACACCACGCCCCGTTCGCGCCCCACGCCGTCCACGGCCTCGCCGTCCACCAGCACAGTGCCGCTGGTGGGCTGCAGCAGGCCGGCGATGATGTTCAGCAGCGTGGATTTGCCGCAGCCCGAGGGGCCGACGACGGTGACGAATTCATTTTCATGGATATCCAGATCGACGCCGTTCAGCGCCACCATCTCGCCCTTGCGGCCGTTGAACACCATTTTGATGTTCTGGATCTGAACTTTTACAGCTCTCTCTTCTCCTGCCATCCCGTCAGCTTCCTTTCTGCAAATTTGATCAGCTTTTCCACCGAAATGCCGATGATGCCGATGATGATGATGTAAAGCAGCATGGGCTTTGCCTCATAGTTGCTGTTCAGTGACCGGATGCGCATGCCCAGGCCCGCGATGGCGCCCGTGGACTCGGCCGCGATCAGCGTGGTCAGCGCCGTGGAGGCGCCCAGGCGCACGGCCGTGAGGATAAAGGGCAGGCTGGCCGGCGCGATCACGCGCACGAAAATGTCCCTGTCCTTGGCGCCCAGCACCCGCGCCGCGCGGATCAGCGTGTCGTCGATATTCACCACGCCTTGGTAAATGGTGATGCACATGGTGAGAAAGGTGGCGATGGTGATGACCACCACCTGGGGCTTGCGGCCCACGCCCACCGTCATGACGATCAGCGGCACATAAGCCAGGGGCGGGATATTGCGGATAAACAGGATCCACGGCTGGATCACATTGCGCACCGGCAGGTACCAGGCCATCAGGATGGCCATGGGCAGCGCCAGTACAAAACCCAGTATGTAGCCCATGCTGACGGAGATCAGGCTGCTGGCGATATCCGTCAGCAGCACGCCGCGGTCGAGCATGACCTTGATCTGCTGGATGGTGACGATGGCGTTGGGGAAGCTGCGCGAGGTGGTGGGCAATACGGAAAGGATCGTCCACACGATCAGCGCCGCGATGAGGGAGATCGCCAGCCAGGCCTTTGGCGGGATCCGGTCGGCGAGGCTGCTCTGTTTTTTCTTCACGGAATCACCTTGCTTTCTTCATTTCATCCTTCGGTATACCAGCGCGCGGGCCCCGGCGCGCCGATCCCTTCTTTCACTTCCAGTATACGGGATTTCCGCATAAAAAAAAGGGGGATTTTTTACCCCCCTTTTTCCTTTGCGGGACGCCCCGCGCTTTTATCGCTTGCGGTAATACTCCAGCCTGTACCGCGTGGGATTGTAAACCTGCACGGTAAAATCCATCACGCGCCCGTCTTCCAAATATGTGGTGTTCTCCTCCCGCAGGACCGGCGTGCCTTCTTCGATGCCGAAGGCGCTGGCCAGCTGGGCGTCGGCCCGCACAGGCGCGGCCACATGGTGGTTATAGGCGATGGCAAGGCCCAGCACCTCTTCAAAATAGCGGTATTTCCCGTTTTGCAGCGCCTCGATGGAAATGCCGGGAAAATCCGCGGCGGACATGTGGGTGGCCTCCAGCATGAACAGCGCGCCGTCGGCGTATTGGGCACGGCGGAAAAAGTAGACCTGCGCGCCCTCGGCAATGCGCAGACGCCGCGCCGTCGGCGCGTCGGCCGCCTCCAGGCGGAACTCCGTCACCCGCGTGGCCGGGGTGAGGCCCTGCGCCCTCATCTCCTCGGCAAACCCGACCAGGCCGGGCAGTTTTCCCGTGAGCGGCAGCTTTTCCACAAAAGTGCCCGCGCCCGGCGTGCGTTTTAAGATCCCCTGTTCCACCAGGTTTTCCAGCGCCTTGCGCACCGTGACGCGGGACACGCCATACTGCCGGCCGAGCGTCTGCTCCGGTGGGATATGGTCGCCTTTTTTATAGACCCCGGCCTGGATTTGTTCCAGCAGGTCCCCTTCGATGCGTTTGTACTGCGGCAGCGTATGCGCCATGCTTTTCCCGCCTTTCGCCCTCCTGGGGCATTGTGATACAGTTTTAGTATACCGCCGCCGCAGGGGAAAAGCAAGCCGCCGAAGCCAGCAAAACAAATTATTCTATCTCTTAATACAAATTTAGATTTCTCCCTTTATTTAAGCCATTTTTTATATTTACAAAACCTTACAAATATGATAACATCACAATACAAATCATTCAAACAGGCGCTCGCGCCGTACAAACTGACGAGGTGACGCAGATGAAGTACGAGCATCTCTGGGCGGATATGCACAGCAATATCCATCACAACCAAATGCGGGATCTGGACCGCTGGTACCAGCACGCCAAGCAGGTGATGGATTTCTGGCCCATCGCCTATTATCCTTTTGCCATCCGCCGCACGCCCACCGGCGGCGAATTGGAGGACTTGATCCCGCCTGAGGACTGCGCGCGCGATTGGGCGCAGATCACAGCGCTGGCCAAGCGCGCCGAGGCCGAGGGCTGGCCCCTGTTCCCCGGCTATGAATGGCAGGGCAATGGCGCGGATGGGGATCACAATGTGTTTTTCCCCGGCACCGACGGGCCTTTTGTACATCCGCGCACCTACCGTGAACTGCGGGACGCGCTGGCGGGCACGGGGGCCATCGCGGTGCCCCATCATGTCGCTTATCAGCCGGGCAGCCGCGGCAAGAACTGGGACACGCACGACCCCGCCTTTTCCCCGGTGGCGGAGATCTACTCCAGCCACGGCAGCAGCGAAAACGACGAGGGCCCGCTGGATATGGAACGGCACGAGCACATGGGCCCGCGCACGGATGTGACCTGCTATGAAGCGGGGCTGGACAAGGGCATCGAGGTGGGTTGCATCGCCTCCGGCGACAACCACACCGTGCCCGGCGAAAGCGACCACGGCATGATGTGCGTGCTGAGCACGGGCCGCGGCCGCAAGGACATTTGGGAGGGCCTTCATGCCCGCCGCACCTATGGGGTGAGCCGCAGCCGCATGATCATCGACCACACCCTGAACGGCGCCCCCATGGGCGCCGAAACCGCCCCCGGCCCGGCGCAGTTCCAGCTTTCCCTCACCGCGGCGAACGCCGTGGACCGGGTGGAATTTTTAAAGGACAACATCCTGGAAAAGATGATCGTCCACTCCGGCACCTGGGAGCGCCAGCCTTTGCCCGGGCGCTTTGCCTTCAAGTTCGAGGTGGAATTCGGCTGGGGGCCGGAGACGCGCCTGTTCCCGGACGCGGCCGTAAAAGTGTGGGAGGGCAGCCTGCGGGTGCCCGGACGCCTGCTTGGTGTGGAAAAGCTGTGGAACAGCTTCGGCCAGCAGATTTTGGAACAGCGGGACGACGGCTGCGATTTCCGCCTGACCACCCACCGGGGCACCGAGACGGGCAAATGGATGGGCCCCAGCCAGGTGCGCCGCGAGAGCCTGGTGTTCGAGGTGGAGGGCACCATCGACGACGTGCTGACCCTGACCGTGGACGGCGAGCAATACGCGCTGCCCGTGCGCATGCTGCTGCAAGGCACGCGCATCTACGCCCAGTACCGCCAGTGCGAACAGCGCATCACCGAGAAATTCGGCCCCACGCCCCATTACCGGGACGATTTCATCTGGCACTGCGCCTTTAAATTCCGCGTGCGCCGCGCCGTGCCCAGCGCCGCTTACACGGTGAATGAATCCTTCGCCGCCACCCTGGACGCGGGCAGCCAATACCGCCTGCGGGTGTGGCTGAAAAACGGCGACGCAGCCTGGACCAGCCCCATCTTCTGCCGCTGAGATGCACCGCACATGCAAAAAGCCCCCTGCCAAGTGTTTTGGCAGAGGGCTTTTTGTATTTCTATTTCATCGCGTAATACCAGCCGTTGTAGGCGCTGATGCCGATGATGACGGCCATCAGCAAAATAAACAGCTTTTCCACCGCGCGGTTGTCCATGCGCTTGTTGCAGGTGCGGCCCGCCATGCCGCCCAGCACGCCGCCGGCCACCATCAGCACCAGGGCCAGCACGTCGAACTGGGGTACCGTGCGCGTAAGAAGCGTGGAGATGAAACTGGTGAGCTGGCTGAACAGGATGATGTAAAGGCTGTTTTGGGCAGCCGTCTTGGTGTCCATGGAGAAGAAGAAGTACAGCACCACCAGGTTGATGGGGCCGCCGCCGATGCCCAAAAAGCTGGACATGATGCCCAGCACGAAGCCGATGGCCACGCAGGCCAGGGCGCTTTGCACCCGACAGGTCTTGATGCGGCTTTTGTTCACCGTGTACAGCAGCGTGCCCAGGGTGACCACCAGCAGGCAGATGGCCTGGACCGAGCCCACGGTGTTCTGGTTGTCGAACAGCCCTTTCACCACAGTGAACAGCTGCTTGCCCACCACGCCGCCCACGGCGGCGCCGATGGCCAGCGGCGTGCCGGTGCGCAACTCCACCAGGCTGTCCTTCGCCAGCATGGAGCGCCCCACCGAATAGCAGGACATGGCCAGCACCGTGCAGCCGGACAAGAAACTGATGGTGGACACGCTGGCCAGGTGGAACATATCCAGCGTGGGCTTGATGATGACGCCGCCGCCGATGCCGCAAA
>CAJMEU010000072.1 GCA_905212515.1 uncultured Oscillospiraceae bacterium
GATTCGAACCCCCGACCTGCTGATTACAAATCAGCTGCTCTACCAGCTGAGCTATGCCGGCACGGCAACACACGATGCGAAAGAATTATAGCAATTTTCCGTGTGTTTGTCAATGTCTTTCGCCGGCGCGGCCGTACACTTTACCAAATGCCCAGCAGTCTTTGCAGGCCCAGGCTGACGCCCGTGATGCCCGCCCAGCAGCAAAGGCCCAGCACCAGGGGCTTGCCGCCGGTTTTGACGAGTTTCACGATGTCGGTGTTCAGGCCGATGGCCGCCATGGCCAGGACGATGAAAAACTTGCTGAGCGTCTTCAGCGGGCTGAACAGCGCGGCCGGCGCCCCCAGGCCGGTGGCCGCGGTGGTGATGACCGAGGCCAAAATGAACCATAGGATGAAGAAGGGGAATATTTTTTTGAAATCCACCTTCCCCTGCCCCTGTTCGGCCTTGCGGGTGCGCACAAAGGCCAGCACCAGCGTGATGGGGATGATGGCCAGTGTGCGCGTGAGCTTCACCGTCACCGCCTTGTCCAGCGTGGCGCTGCCCAGGCTGTACATCGAGTCCCAGGTGGCGGCGGCAGCGGTGACGGAAGAAGTATCGTTGATGGCCGTACCGGCAAAGACGCCGAACGCGTTGCCCGAGGCGGTATCGAAGCCCAGCAGGGTGCCGAAGGCCGGGAACAAGACGGCCGCCAGCACGTTGAAAAAGAAGATGACCGAGATGGCCTGGGCCACTTCGTCGTCGTCCGCGTCGATGACCGGCGCCGTGGCCGCGATGGCGGAACCGCCGCAGATGGAAGAGCCCACGCCCACCAGGGTGGAGATCTTGCCGGGGATGTGCAGCGCCTTATGCAGCACATAGGCGATGACCAGCGACGTGGTGATGGTCGCCACGATGATGGGCAATGATTGGCGGCCCGTCTCCAGCACGACGGAGAGATTCATGCCGAAGCCCAGCAGGATGACCGCGTACTGCAGAACTTTTTTGGAGGTAAAGGTGATGCCTTTGCTGAATTTGCCTTTGTCTTTCCACACCACAGCGGCCGCCATGCCGGCCAGGATGGCGAATACGGGCCCGCCGATGATGGGAAACACTTTTCCCAAAAACCAGGCGGGAACGGCAATGGCCAGGCACAGGGCCAGGCCGGGCAGATATGATTTCACTTTTTTCACGAATTTCCCTCGCTTTTCTTTTTCCGTCCTTGCGCGAGCGCATCGCGCCGTTCCATTTTAGCACGGTTTAAAGATAAAATAAAATCATATATTTTTATTTTTCAATAAATTTATGTTATTGTTTTAAAAAGGGGGCGTGCCAAATGCTGGATTTTCGCATGGATACTTTTTTGGCCGTGTGTGAGACGATGAACTTCACCCGCGCGGCCGAGCAGCTGCGCCTGACACAGCCGGCCGTCAGCCAGCATATCCACCTGCTGGAAGAGCATTACGGCAGCAAGCTGTTCACCTATCAGGGCAAAAGGCTGGCCCTCACCGCCGCAGGGGCGCTGCTGCGGGACGCGGCCCGCACCATGCGCCACGATGAGGCCTATCTGGCCCAGCAACTGCAGGCTTTGGCCGGCACCGCGCGGCCGCTGTGCCTGGGCGCCACGCTGACGGTGGCCGAATACGCCTTGCCCGAACAGATGGCCGCCTATCTGGCCGCCCACCCGGACGAACAGATCCGCGTGACGGTGGCCAACACCCAGGAATTGCTGGCCGGGCTGGACCGGGGCACGTTGGATTTTGCGCTGGTAGAGGGGTATTTTACCCGCGGCGACTATGACTGCCTGCTGTATTCCCAGGAATCGTACGTGGCCGTCTGCGCGCCAAATTATCCCCTGCCGCCGGCGCCCTGCCGCCTGGAGGACCTGCTTGGCCGGCGGCTGATCCTGCGGGAATCCGGCTCGGGCACACGCGGTATCCTGGAGCGCTATCTGGAGGCCCGGGGCCTCGGCGTGGAGGATTTCCCCCGGCGGGTGGAGGTGGGCAATCTGGGCGCCATCAAAGCGCTGGCGGCCCGTGGGTGCGGCATCACGTTCCTTTACCTGCGGGCAGTCCAAGCGGAACTTGCCCAGGGGAGGCTGCGGCGCATCGCCCTGCAGGACTTGGAGATCGTGCATGACTTCAACTTTATCTGGCGCCGGGGCAGCATCTTCCGCGCGCAGTACGAGGCTTTTTTCCGTGAATTTGCGCAGCCCGCCGCCGATGCGCCCGCCTTGCACTGACCATCGTTCGCGCTTTACAAAGGCACGTTTTTGTTTTATAATGGACGCAATCTGATGACAGAAAGGAGATAAAATCATGACGCGAAACAACGACCGCACCCTGCAGTACAAGGAGGGCCCTGTCTGCTGACCGCCCTCCTTCCACAAAGGAGGATCTATGCTCACATTAAAAATCCCTCGGCCGTCCGAGCTGTGTTACCGCGCCCATCTGTTGGCGGACCCGGCCACCATGGCTTACAACGCCGGCTATGCGCTGGACGCGCCGGGTTACGACAATGCCACGGGCACACTGGCCTTCCCGCCCTACCGCTGGGCGCGCTGGGCCGCCCGCTGGCTGGACAACGCGCCTTTGCGCTATTACGCCTACGTGCTGGACGACGGCGCGCCCGTGGGCAGCGTGGCCTTCCACTACGAGCCCGCGCGGGGCTATACCCTGGTGGAGGTGCTGATCGAGGCGCAGCACCGCGGCAAGGGCTACTGCGCCCGCGCGCTGCGTCTGCTGGCCCGCGAAGCCTTCGAGACCTACGGCCTGGACGCCCTGTACAACGACCCGCCCCTGTCCCGCACGGCGGCCCAAAAGGGCCACGCCGCAGCCGGCTTCATGCCCGTGGGCGAAAGCTGGGAGGGCCCGCTTCTGTGCCTGACGCGCCAGCGCTATTTCGAGACAAAAGCCCAATGGGAGGCCATTTGAAAAGCGCCCCTGGAACGTTTTCCAGGGGCGCTTTCTTATCTTTCTGCCGTCTCCCGCCGGGCCTCGGTCAGGGCGTCGGAGAGGTCGGCGTATTGCTGTAAGGTAAGCTGCTCGGGCCGGGCCGTGGGGGCGATGCCGCAGGCGGCCAAGGCCTGGGCCAGCACCTGTTTTTCCACCCCCAGGCCGGCGCTGGCCGCGTTGGCCAGGGTTTTGCGGCGCTGGCCGAAGCCGGCGCGGATCAGGCGGAACATGGCCTGCTCGTCCTGCGGGTGCACCGGCGGCTGCTGGTGCAGACGCAGCTGGATTACCGCGCTGGTGACCCTGGGCGGCGGGTAAAAGCTGCCCGGCTGCACGGTGAACAGCATTTGCGGCTGGGCGTAATAGTGCACCGCGTAGGTGACGGCGCCCGCCTGCCGGCTGCCGGGCAAAGCGCACAGGCGCTCGGCCGCCTCCTTTTGCACCATCACCGTGATGTGGCGCAGGGGCAGCCGCTCCTCCAGCAGCTTCATCACGATGGGGCTGGTGATGTAATAGGGCAGGTTGGCGCACACGGCCACGGGCCGGCCGCCGAATTCCCGCGCGATCAGCCCGGCCAGGTCCAATTTCAGCACGTCGCCCAGCACCAGACGGAAGTTATCGCACCCGGCCATGGTCTCGGCCAGGATGGGGGGCAGCCGTTCGTCCACCTCCACGGCCACCACCTTGCCCGCGGCGGCGCACAGCTCTTTCGTCAGCACGCCGATGCCCGGGCCCACCTCCAGCACGCCCCAGTTTTTGTCGATGCCCGCGGCGCGCACGATCTTCGGGCAGACGCCCGGGTTGACGATAAAGTTCTGCCCGAAGCCCTTCGACAGGGCAAAGCCGTGGCGGGCGCACAGCGCCTTGACGGTGGAAAGCTGGGTGAGCTCCATAGTAAAATCCTTTCAAAAAGCCGCACCGGCCCGCGGGCCGGTGCGGCGATGTTTTACTGCGGGGGCGGTTAGGCGGCCGGCGCGGACTCCGGCACGGACGCGGGCGCCGAGCCCTCCGTCTCCGGCGGGACCGGCTCGCCCTCGGGAATCACCGCCGGTTCCCCCTCCGGCGGCACAGAGGCATCCTCCGGCGGGGCGCTGCTGTCGCCGCCGGCCTGGCCCGCCTGGTTGTTCACCAGCAGATCAGCCGTCTCAAAGGCTTTCAGCAGCTGGGTGTCCGTATCCAGGGTGAGGGAGTAGAAGTTTGCCTCCTCCTCCGCTTTCAGGGCTACTTCCACGTCGGGCTTCACGCCCACTTTGTCGAAGCTCTCGCCGTTTTTCGTCAGCAGGATGCCGATTTGGTAATCGATGGCCGAACCGTCGGACAGGGCCACCGGGTCGCACTTGATGGTGCCCTGCCCGGCCGTGGTCACGCCCACGATGCGTCCCTTGCCGAAGTCCCGCACGCTGGTGGCGAACAGCTCGGCCCCATAGGCGGTGCCTCCGTTGACTACCACGGCCACGGGCAGGTCAATCTCTTTATTGTCCGAGGTGTCCAACAGCTTGGTTCCCGTCTTGTCCTGCCTGCTGGCGATGGGGCCCACGCCGCACAGGGCGTCGATGGTGTCCATGGCGTTTTCCAGGCTGCCGGAGGAATTGTTGCGCACGTCGATGACCAGCGCCGTGATGGGCGCCTCGCCCGTCTGCATGGCCTCCACGGCCGCGGTCAGTTCACCGGCCGTGGTATCGGCAAAGCTGGTGATCTGGATATAGCCCGTGGTACGGCCGGCGGGCACCTCGTAAAACACGGTGCTGCGGTCGTACTGGCGGCGCTGCAGTTCCATGGGGGCCTCGGTGCCCTGGGTCTGGTCCAGCACGGTGATGATCACACTGGTGCCGGCCTCGCCGCGCAGCTGGGCGTTGATCTGCGAAAGGCTGAGGGTCTTCACGTCCGTCTCGCCGATTTTTGTGATGAACATGCTTTTGCCCAGGGCCGCGTCCGAGGCGGGGCTGCCGGGATACACGCGCACGATGCGCGCATAGCCGCCGGCGTCCTTGACCACGTCCGCACCAACGCCGATGACCTTGCCGCTTTGGATGCCCTTCCACTCGTTGTACTGCTTGGCCGTGTAATAGGTGGCGCTTTTGTCGCCGATGCCGGCCAGGTAGCCGGCGGCCAGCATGTCGTTGAGGGTGTCCTCGTTGATCTCGCCGTAAAAATTGGCGCGCACGCTGCGGTCAATTTCAGCCAGCTTGTTGTACATGGTCTCTTTGGCGCGCACGCGGGCCACGGTACGGTCGAACATGCGCATCGACACCAGCATCGTCACGGCAAACGTGACGGTCATCGCCAGGATGGCGATGGCGACCGCCAGATTGACAGTGATCTTTTTATTCATGGAATTCTCCTCTCAAAGCGGGTGCGGGGTGCGCCGCTGGGCGGCAAAGCGCGCCTTTAAAAATGCAGCTGCGACTCGATGGCCGGGTCCAGATACTGGCGCAGGCTGGTGGGGCTGCCGTTCACGTCCAGCTCGAAGTGAAGGTGGTTGCCCGTGGAATTGCCCGTGCTGCCCACGGCGCCGATCTTCTGCCCGCGGGTCACCACGTCGCCGTCGTTCACATAGCGGGCCGACATGTGGCCGTAGATCAGCACCATGGACGAGTTGATACTCAGCTTCACACAGGTGCCGTAGCTCCAGTGTGCCTTGGTGCTGACCACGCCGTCGCAGGCCGCATAGATGGGCGTGCCCGCCGGGGCGGGGATGTCCATGCCCCGGTGCACGTCCTTGACGCCGTAGATGACGCGGGTGGTCCCGAAATCGGACGAGATGCGGGTGTAGCCGGGCAGCGGCCACTGGAAGGTGCCGCCGTCCCAGTATTCCACGTTGGTGCTGGAGCTGGCCCACGCGGCCCATTCGGCCTGGGCGTCCTTCATCTTCTGCATCTCTGCTTCGCTGTACTGGGTGTACGCCTCGGCCTGCTGCTGGGCCGCAAGCGCGTCGCTGGCCGCCTTCTGGATGGCCGCCGCGTACTGCGCGTTCAGGTTTTCCATCTCTTCCTTCTGGGCATTCAGGTCGTCCAGGGCCGTCTGGATGTCGGCCGCCTGCTGCTCCATCAGGGCCTTTTCCTGCTGCAGGTTTTTCACCAGCCTGTCGTCGCTCTCGCTGATACGGGTGAGGTTCTCGTTGTAAGTGAGCATGTCCGCGAAGCTGTCCAGGCCCAGCATCACGCTGAGCTGGCTGGTGCGGCTGATCTCATACATGGCTTTCAGGCGCTGCTCCAAATCGTTCTGCGCCTGATCCACCTTGATAACCTGGGCGGCCAGCTCCTCCTGCTTAGCCGCCAGCACATCTTCCTGGTGGGCGATGCTCAGCTTCTGCGCCTCGATCTGGGCGGCCAGGGCCGTGGCCTGCTGCTCGTAATACAGCTTTGTCTGCTGGGCGTTGGCGGCGTTTTTCTCGCTTTCTTTGGCCAGGCGCGCATACTCTTCCGCCGCTTTCCTGTGCTCTTCCACTTGGGCGCGCAGCTCGTCGCCCTTCTTGTCGGAAGAGGCTGTAGCGCCCGTCTGGGCGTTTGAAGCCGGCGGGGCCGCGGTGCCGGTCTCCGCGTTGTTGCCGTCCACAGCCGTGCCGCCGAGGCCCTCGGCAAAAACGTTCATCATCAGGGGGATCAGCAGCGTGCCGATCATCAGCATGGCCAAAATAATGCTGACGGCGCGCACCATCCATTTGCGTTTGTCCATTTTTATCTCCCAAAGGGCACTTGCCCTGTGCCGTTTATACTTTCAAATGCTTGCGGATGCTGGTGGCGCAGCCCGTGCTGCCGATCAGCATACCAAAGGCCACAAAGCCCGCCGCCAGGGGCAGGATCACCGTCTTGAAGGGCAGCATGCAGCTGCTGAACTCGTTGAGCAGAACCGAGAAGCTGTCGCTTTGGCTGATGCCGCGGTCCAGGGCATAATAACCGCCGCCCACCAGCAGCGTGGCCACCACGCCGGACAAAGCGCCCACCGTCATGCCTTCCACGAAGAACGGCAGGCGGATGAAGGCGTTGGTGGCGCCCACGAATTTCATGATATTGATCTCCTTGCGGCGGGCGAACACCGTCAGTTTGATGGTATTGTTGATGACCACCACAGACACGATGCCCAGCACGGCCACCAAACCCCAGCCCACCAGATTGGCCACGCGCCGCAGGCTGACCATGGCGTTGCCCAGTTCGCTGGGGGCTTCCACTTTATAGAACATGTCCCCGCCCAGGGCCTTGATGGCGCTGACGGTCCCATCCATACCGGCCGGGTCCGCCACGGAAACGCGGAAGGAGGCGGGCAGCGGGTTCGAGGGATTGCCCTCGCCGGAGAAGCTGTCCAACAGGTCAGAGTTTTCGCCCAGGCTCCCCTTCATCTCCTCCACGGCCTGCGCCTTGGAGATATATTCGCTGGAGGCCACGTTGGCCGTGCCTTTGATCTGCGCCGCAAGGGCCGACACCTGATCGGCTGTGACAGTATCGCTGAGGAAGAACACCACCTCGTTCTTGCTGCCCAGATAATCCACAAAGCTGTTGACGTTGAAACTGAGCAGCGCGGCGATGCCCGTGATGAACAGGCAGGCCGTCAGCACGCCCATGGAGGCCAGGGTCATCAGGCGGTTGGCCACCATATTGTGCCAGCCCTGCTTGACTAAGTACTTGAAGCTGGACCATTTCACGGGCGGCTCACCCCTCTCTGGCCGGCGGCGCCGGGCACCGTGATGCCTCCCGTCGCGGCGCCGGGCGCGGCCGGGCGGCGGCGCCGGCGCGCCGTGGGCGAAGCGTCGCCCACCACTTCGCCGTGGTCGATGGTGATGATGCGCTTATTGAAGCGCAAGGCCAGATCCCGCTCGTGAGTAACCACCACCACCGTGGTGCCCACGGTATTGATGGCCTGCAGCAACTCCATGATCTCCACGCTGAGCTCCGGGTCGATGTTGCCGGTGGGCTCGTCCGCAATGATGATGGGCGGCGAGTGCACCAGGGCGCGCGCCAGGGCGATGCGCTGCTGCTCTCCGCCGGACAGCTCCTGCGGCAGGCTGTAGGCCTTGTCCCGCAGGCCCACCAGGTTCAGCACGTAGGGCACGCGGCGCTTGATCTGTTTTTCGGGGATATTGGTCACCCGCATGGCAAAGGCCACGTTCTCATAGGCCGTCATGGTGGGGATCAGGCGGAAATCCTGGAACACCACGCCCAGGCTGCGGCGCAGGTAGGGGATCTCGCGGTTCTTGATGGTGGACAGGTCCCTGTCGTTGACGATGACGCGGCCTTCCGTGGCCACTTCCTCGCGCAGGATCAGTTTCAAAAACGTGCTTTTGCCGGCGCCCGAATGGCCCAGCACGAACACGAATTCCCCCTTCCCAATGTCCAGGTTCACGTTGTTCAGCGCCACGATGCCCGGGTTTTTGCCCGTGCCCTCGTACACCTTTTTCACATTTTCAAAACGGATCATAACATTCTCCCTGCAAAAATGGGCGCGAAGGCCGTCGGATGGACGGCCCCCGAACAAAATGGAAACGGGCGCTCAGGGCCTTTTCCTGTGAGCGCCCGTTTGGGCTCTTTGCGTGCGGCGTCAATATTTGGCCGGGTTGGAGGACAAGTACTTTTTCACCATCAGCGCCACTTTGAACACGATGGCGTCGTCGAACTCGCGCAGGTCCAGGCCGGTGAGCTTTTTGATCTTCTCCAGGCGGTACACCAGGGTGTTGCGGTGCACGAACAGGCCGCGGCTGGTCTCGGAGACGTTCAGGTTGTTTTCAAAGAAGCGCTGGATGGTGAACAGCGTCTCGGCATCCAGGCTCTCGATGCTGCCCTGCTTGAACACTTCCTTGAGGAACATCTCGCACAGGGTGGTGGGCAACTGGTAGATCAGGCGGGCGATGCCCAGATGGTCGTAGCTAATGATGGACTGCTCGGTGTCGAACACCTTGCCCACTTCCATGGCGATCTGCGCTTCTTTGAAGCTGGTGGCCAGATCCTTCACATTGGCGATGGGGGTGCCGATGCCCACCACGGCTTTGATATAATGTTCGCCGGAGAGGGTGTCCACGATGCTCTGCGCCAATTTATAGATGTCGTGGGCGTCGATGCCGCGCTTGATCTCTTTCACCAGCACGGTGTCGTTCTCGCTGATGTTGAACACGAAGTCCTTCTGCTTGTCCGGGAACAGGCCGGACACCACGTCGTAGGCCGAGATGTCCGTGCCGGAGGTGACGCGGATCAGCAGCACCACCCGGGACACGTCCGTGGCAAAGTGCAGCTCCCGCGCCTTGGCATAGATGTCACCGGGCAGGATGTTGTCCATCACCACGTTTTTGATGAAATTGGCCTTGTCGAACTTTTCGTCGTGATACTGCTTGATGTTCTGCAAACTGATGGCCAGCAGCGCGGCATAGCGGGCGGCAGCGTCGTCGGTGCCCTCCACAACCACGGCATAGTCGTTGCGCTTGTTGGACGTGAAGAGGTGGTAGGTGTAACCGTCCCGAACGAACGAGTCGCCGGCGGTCAGGCGGTCGGACGCGATGCCGTCGCGCACCTCGCCGATGCGGTTCAGGTCCGAGCAAGAGATCATGGTCCCCGTTTCATCCACTACCCCCACCATCCGGTCGATGGCGTCCTTCATCTGATAGACCACACCTTGAAATACTCTGTTCGCCATAAGCTCTCCTTTTCCCTTCTGCTGCGTGACCGTTGGCCGGCCGGGAGCCGACCCAACAATATAAACAAATTCCTTGCCGCTATGTACTCTATTTTACACAATAATTCTGACTATTGCAACATATTTCCACAATTTTTTTGTCCGTTTATTGTGTAATATGGGAAAAGGCTGCTGAAATCCCTATTATCATACAAAAAAACTGTGTGAAATTTTTGAATAAACCGTGAAAGCAAGAGGTCTTTCAGCCCTTTTCCGGTCCTTTCCGCCCAGAGAGGATCTTGTCCACTTCTTCGGCGCTCAGTTCCCGGAAACCGCCGGGGCCCAAGGTCTCGTCCAGGGGCAAAGCGCCGATGGCCGTGCGCCGCAGCCCGTTGACGCCCGCGCCGTACACGCCGAACATGCGCTTGATCTGGTGGTAGACCCCCTGGGTGAGCACCACCGTGGCCGCGCGCGGGCCGCCGGGGCCGGGCGTCAGTTCGGCCGGTTCCATTTTTTGGCCGTCGGCCAGGGTCACGCCGGCGGCAAAGCCCGCGATCATCTCCGGCGTCAGGTCTGTGTCCAGCTCCACCGTGTAGGTTTTGGCCACGTGGCGCTTGGGCGCCAGGATATCGTGGGCAAAGGCGCCGTCGTCCGTCACCAGCACGAAGCCGGTGCTGGTTTTATCCAGCCGGCCGGCGGGGAACAGGTTGCGGCGCGGGTAGGCCTTACCCACCAGGTCCACCACCGTGGTGTCGCCGCCGTCCCGGCTGGCGCTGACCACGCCCGGGGGTTTGTCCAGCATGATATACACAAAGTCCCTGCGTTGCAGGGGCGCGCCGTCCAGCAGCACGCGGGCGTGCTCGTCCACCGGCGTTTCGGGCGCGCGGCACGGGCGGCCGTCCACGGATACCCGGCCGCCCCGCACGGCCGCTTTCGCGTCCGACCGGCTGCACTGGGCCGCCTCGGCGATGTATTTGTCCAGGCGCACAGGCCCCGCCTCCTTTTCCGCGCCGGCGCGGCGCGGCCGGCCTTTGCAAAACTGTGTCTGTTTATTATACCACAAATGCAAGCGTTTGTGGGATCACCGCGCATTCCGGCCGGTCGCCCCGCCAAGGGGCGAGGCCGGGCGCTTGAAAATAATGGATCAGGGCCGCTTTGCGGTCTTGATCCCACAAACGCCCGCTTTGTGAAAACACAGCCGGTATGGAAACCGGATCTGGCTTCCATACCGGCTGCGCGGCAGCTCATTCCACGGGCACCGCGCCCGCGTCTGCGGCGGTGATGTCCACGGCCGCGGCGGCATCCTGGGCGGCGGCGTCGGGCGCCGGCACGTCCGGCGTGGCCGCCGTATCCTGGCTGGGCTGGGGCTCAGGGGCCGGCTGGGCTTCCTGCTGGGCCGGGTCCGCCGACTGCGCAGCCTGCTGGGCCGCCGCCTCCTGGGCCGCCTGCAGCACGGCGTCGGCGTCCGCGTCCACGGTGGCCGACGTGCTTTGGGCGGGCGTCAGGGGCTTCACTTCGCCCGAGGGTTTTTCCAGCAGATAGGCGCCCTTGGGCTCGTTTTTATACACCAGCACCACAGCGTAGGTCTTTACGGCCTCGTTGCTCTGGGTGGGGATGGGCACCACCCATTTGTCCACTTCTTTGCCCTTGCATTTCTTCAGGTCCAGCCCGCTTTTCTGGATCACCTCATGGAACGCCTTGAAGCTGTCGTCCCACTTGCGGGGCACCTTCACCGCCGTCACCTCGGCGGTGGTGGGGTCCACCTCCAGGCCGTAGCCGGCCAGGAAGGCCTTGACATCCTCCGCCCCATTGATCTTCTGGTTCAGGGCCGATGTGGGCACGGCGGCCGTGTCCACGGCCTCGCCCCCTTTGTCCAGCATCCGCAGCCCCAGGGCGCCGGCCGCCAGCGCCAGCGCGCACACCCCTACGGCAGCCAACTTTTTCAGGCCACCTTTGTTCAACGTCATCACAAACATGCCGCATGTCTCCTTCCAAACCCGTTTCGTTTCGGTTCTGTTTCATCTGTATGAGGCATGGACGTCATTTATCCCTTGCCAGCGGCTGTTTTCTCTTTTATAATAGGTTTATCTTCCTTTTGAAAGGATGGGTTTTATGATCTTGGCCGTGGATGTGGGCAATACCAATATCGTGTTGGGCGGGTATGAGCAGGGGAAACTGCGCTTCTCCTCCCGTCTGTCCACTGAAAAAGCCATGGAGGCCGACCAGTACGCCCTGCAGCTGCGCGGCATCCTGGACCTGTACGACGTGGCCCCGGCGGCCATCGCGGGCATCGTGCTGTCCAGCGTGGTGCCGCCCATCACCGATACCCTGGCCCGCGCGCTGCGCCGCTTCACGGATGTGGAGCCCCTGCTGCTGAGCCAGAACCTGCCCACCGGCGTGGAGGTGTGCATCGACAACCCGCGGGAGCTGGGCACCGACCTGCTGGCCGGCGCCATCGGCGCCAAGGCCGGCTATCCCCTGCCCGCCGTGGTGCTGGACCTGGGCACGGCCACCAAGCTGACGGCCGTGGACGGCGAGGGCCGCGTGCAAGGCGTGAGCATCATGCCTGGCGTGTTCCTCAGCCTGAACGCGCTGGTGTCCGGCGCCAGCCAGCTGGGGGGCGTGGCGCTGCGCGCCCCCGGACGCGCCATCGGCAAAAATACGGCCGAGAGCATGCAGAGCGGCATGGTGCTGGGCACCGCCAGTATGCTGGACGGCATGCTGGACCGCTTTGAGGAGGAATTGGGCGGCCCGGCCACGCTGCTGGCCTGCGGCGGCGCTGCGGGGCTGATCGTGCCCTACTGCCGACACAAGATTTTGCACGTGCCCACCTTGATCCTGGACGGGCTGTACGCGGTGTACAAGGCGGTGAACGGGTGAAAGGCAAAGTTTGCATTGTACGCCGCGCGCAAAAAAGTCTTTATAATTCATCATTCTGCATATAGATAAACGTTAAAAGAACATGTTATACTATTTATAGGATTATTTTCCAATCATTCTTCAGAAGTTAAAAGGGAGGCAAATCATGAAAAGAACAAATTTAAAAAAGTTTATTGGCACATTTTGTATGATTGTTTTTGTAATGGCTATTTTTTCTCCCCTTGCCTTCGCTGCTTCTCCGGAAGAAAACACGGGTCTCATTAAGAAAAGCGTCCCTATTTATCGCGTCGACCCTGTAACCGGGGCAATGATTGAGGACAGCGTAGAGATCGAAATCGATCCTTCTGTTACCGAATTAACCACCCCTGGCTATAACCCGGATGGGCAGCCTCCGGCAGCAGCGCCTAGTCCTATTGGCATTATCGGCCACAATGACATAACGCCTGTTGTAAGTCCTACCGTCGGGCCTCCGCGCGGCGTGGTTGCGCTGGATATGTATTTCGATAACTATCCGGGTGTGGAGGGTGTGTACCATACGGTCGCCACAGGTTTTTTGATCAGCCCGCGCACCGTCGTAACCGCCGCACATTGCCTTTATGATGTTACCTGGCAGGTAACTCCCGATCGGGTGGAAGTCGCCCCCGCACGGGTTGGTAATACGCGTCCCTTTGGCAGCGAAATTGCAACTCGTTCCCAATATTTTATCAGCCCTGATTATGTCAACAGGGTCAGTGATTGGGACGATTGGGCGGTTATCACCTTAAATCAGCCCTTAGGCAATACCTCCGGCTATTTCGGCCTTCACTGGCAGCAGGATTTCACCAATCTTCACGCCATTTGTTATGGGTATCCCGCTAATGTTTATCCCGATTATCAGCCGGGGAACATCCCTGATCCCATGCTATGGGTTGACCACATCATGTATCAATCGATTGGCCAAATTCGCAACGGTCTGCCTCCCCTGCTTAAAGGAGATTGGGACATGACCGGCGGTTTCAGCGGAGGACCCTTGGTAATTTTACCCGAGGGAAGCACCAATTATTGTGCGATCGGCATCCACAGCGATGGAAATAACAATAACGATCATTATCAGGAATATCCTAAAGCGTTTTCAAGAGATCGCGCCATTGACCGGGATTTGTATCAAACCCTTGTCAATTTAAGGGTTTAAGGATTTACCTTTATGAACAACAGGAAAATTGATTGGTGGATCGTGGTGCTCGCAGTTTTAGGCTTAATCCTTTTTCTTGTGCTTTTCGGCGCCCTTTTGATCCCCAACGGCCAGAAGTTGGGGCCCACGCCCGCGCCGTCCTATTACACGGCCTTCTCCCAATCGCTTTCCCACGCGGGAAGCGCGCAATTTCTATAAAAAGCAAACAGGCGCGCCCCCGCGGGAAACCCGGGGGCGCCGGGGTGATTTTTTTGTTTTTTTGGGGGGCGCATTGTGCAGCGCCCCCCGGGGGCCCCCGTGGGGC
>CAJMEU010000073.1 GCA_905212515.1 uncultured Oscillospiraceae bacterium
ACACCGTGCGCTTTTGGGTGGAGGAGTTCGGTGTGGACGGGCTGCGCCTGGACGTGGCCTACTGCCTGGACCTCGACTTCCTGCGCCGCCTGCGCGCCTTTACCGACGGCCTGAAACCGGAATTTTTGCTGCTGGGCGAGATGCTGCACGGCGACTACAACCAGCGCGTCAACGGCGAAATGCTGCACTCCTGCACCAATTACGAGTGTTATAAGGGCCTGTATTCCAGCTTCAACAGCATGAACATGTTCGAGATCGGCTTCAGCTTGAACCGCCAGTTCGGCCCGGAGAACTGGACGCTGTACAAGGGCAAAAACCTTTTGTGCTTTGCCGACAACCACGACGTGACGCGGCTGGCCACCATCCTGGCCAACAAAGAACATTGGAAGCCCCTGTACGGCCTGCTGCTGGGCATGCCGGGCATCCCCTGCCTTTACTACGGCAGCGAGTGGGGTATGGAGGGGGACAAGGCCCAGGGCGACGGGGCCCTGCGGCCGGCCGTGGAAGCGCCGGAATGGAACGGGCTGACGGACTGGCTGGCCGCCCTGGCCAAAGCCCACAGCGGGAGCAAGGCGCTGTGCTACGGCGGCTACCGCCAGGTGCTGCTGACCAACCATCAGCTGATCTTTGAGCGCAGCCATCCCGAATCGGGCGAACGGGTGCTGGTGGCCGTCAACGCGGCGGCTGAGCCCTTTGAGGCCCATTTTGACGCCGGCGCCGGCTGTGCGGACGACCTTATCACCGGCGCTTATCACGATTTTGGCGGCGGCAGCACTCTGGCCCCGTTCAGCGCGTATTTCTGGCGGGTGAGATGAACGCGGGGCGCGAGCCCCGGATTTTAATGCAGAAATGGAAAAAAACACCAATAAAAGTCATTGACAAATGGTGAAAAAAGGCCTACGATAAAAGAAAGAACCAAGGAACAGCGGCCTCCCCGTGAAAAGGATCAACAGCGCGAAATGGAAATGCAAGCGCAGGCCCCAGGCATTCCCAGGCAGGCGGGTACTTTAAAAATAAAAAGGTGTGATATCCCCACGAAAGGCATATCACGCTTTTTTTGTGCAATTTATTCATTGGAAAGAAGGGAAGGATATTATGAAGCGGATGTTGGCATCCATGCTGGCGCTGGCCATGGTTTTCGCCATGGGGCCGCTGGCACTTGCCGAAGAGCTTCTGCAGGCCGAGGCCGTGGCGCCCGGCGTGCGAGTACGGTGACCATCACGGGCGGCAGAGAAAATACGGATTATATTTATTATCCGAACACGGGACAGCTGTGGATTTATACAGGTGTCCCCCTGACCATCAGCGGCGAGTTTGCGGGTACGATCAATCAGATCAAAGTATCGAATACATATCCAAACACGGTGGCGAACGTCACTTTTTCCAACGTCACAGTGGAAACGGCGGTCTATCAAACGTCAGGTGAGTACCCACAGCCGGTGACGGCTTTGCTTTTAGGGCCGGGAACGGGCCTCAACCTGACGCTTGAAGGGGAAAATTTCCTGATCGGCAAAAGTGCTCTTGCTGCCGTCTCGGTGCCCTACGGCACGTCGCTGACCATCGACGGCACGGGCAGCCTCACAGTGAAACACAGCGGGAGTATTTCCACCTCGGCGGGTATCGGCGAAGGTTCCGATAAAAAGGGCTGGGGCGATATCACCATCAACGGCGGCACCGTTTGCGCCAAGGGCACGGGGGGCGGCGCCGGTATCGGCGGCGCGGGCGGCAGCCACAGCACGGCGCCGCAGTGCGGAAAAATCGAGATCAACGGCGGCACGGTGACGGCCGTGGGCAGCACTCTGGGCGGCGCGGGGATCGGCAGCGGCAGCAACACGGCGGCGGATAAATTCTTCAATCCGGACATCTCGGGCGGCACCATCGTCATCCGCGGCGGCGAGGTGAACGCCACGGGCGGCGATGGCGCCGCGGGCATCGGCGGCGGAGAGAACGGGGCGGCCGGCAATATCCTCATTGAGGGCGGCACGGTAACGGCCCAAGGCGGCAAGCAGGGCGCAGGCATCGGCAGCGGCGGGAACACGGCGTCGGACACCGCCGTCAGCAAAAACATCTCAAGCAGCGTCATCGTCATCCGCGACGGCGAGGTAAACGCCACGGGCGGCTCGCGCGCCGCCGGCATCGGCGGCGGGGAAAACGGGGCGGCCGGCGAGGTCGTGATCGCAGGCGGCACGGTAAAGGCCGCAGGCGGCGCCAGCGGATCGGGCATCGGCAGCGGATGGAAAAACAGCAGCGCTACGGAGGAAGGCCACGTCAGCAAGATCGCCCTGGTGGGCGGTACCGTGACGGCCCAAGCCGGCAGCACAAATGCCATGGACATCGGCAAGGGCAGCGGCGCGGACACCGCACAGCAGATCGTGCGCACGGTGGAAGCGACCAATGGCACCGGACCGGCCAGGATAGACGACGCCCCGGCGGGCATCGTGCCGGATGGCGCGGGGCAATTGGTCGTCAAGGGCGACGTGACGCTGCCCTGCGACCTGGCGCTGGGCGAGGCCGAGACCTTGGTGGTGCCGCAGGGCGCGAGCCTGGCCGTGCCCGAAAGCACGACCCTGTCCGGCAAGGTGCAGGTGGACGGCGCCCTGGCCAACAGCGGTGTGATCGAAGGAACCGTGGCCAACCAGGGCACGATGACCAACAGCGGCGTGATCGAGGGAACCGTGGCCAACCAGGGCTCGGTGGCCAATAACGGCGTGATCGAGGGAACGGTGGACAACCAGGGCACAGTGACCAATGACGGCACTGTAAAGGGCGAGGTGACCGGCGACGGACACTACAGCGGCAATGCGCCGCAGGATGGTTCGGAGCCGCCGGACCCCGGCCCCGGCATTCAGCCGGGGCCCGAACCGGGCCCCGAATCCGACGCCATCCGCCCGGACACAGCGGTGGCGCTGGACAAAGCTTCCCTGATGCTGCGTCCCGGTGAAACGGCGAAGCTGAAAGCCGCCCTTACACCCGGCAACGCCACCTACAAGTACATCTTCTGGGCTTCCTCGGATGAAGCCGTGGCCACTGTCAGCGACAGCGGCCTGGTGACGGCGGTAAGCGAAGGCACGGCGATTCTCACGGCCAAAAGCTGGTACGGCCACGAAGACGTTTGCGAAGTGACCGTGAAAAAGGCGGACGTGCCCACACCGCCGGACCCCTGGCCCACGGAGGGGCTGGAAGGGTTCGTGACGCGGTGCTACCGCGTGGCGCTTTCCCGCGACCCGGATAAGGCAGGCCACGCGGACTGGGTGCGCTGGCTGAAAGACGGCACGGTGGACGCGACGTCCTGCACCTACGGCTTTGTGTTCAGCAAAGAGATGAACAATAAGAAGCTGTCGGACGAGGCGTTCGTGAAGACCCTGTATAATCTGTTCATGGACCGGGAAGGGGAGGCCACGGGCGTGGCATTCTGGACCGGGTACCTGAAGGACGGCCACAGCCGGCAGGACGTATTTGACGGTTTTGCCGACAGCAGGGAATTTGCCGGCCTGAAAGCGCAGTACGGTGTGAAATAAAAACGGATAAAGCAGCCCGGGAAGGAGCCGCCTTCCCGGGCTTTGTCCGTCCCCGGGACGATTTTGCGGGCCGCCCCGGGTCTGCGCGAAAAAAACAGCCGCCCCGATGAAGAAACCGGGGCGGCGTTCTCGTCTTATGTTACAAAGGAATTTATTCCTGGCAGCCGGCCTGCTGTGATTTCAGCAGATCGCGGATCTCCGCCAGCAGCTTTTCCTCGGCGGTGGGCTCCGGCGCGGGGGCGGGCTCGGGGGCCGCTTCCTCGGCGGGCGCCGCATGATGGCCCAGCTCCATCAGCTTGTTCATGGCTTTCACGATGCAGAACAGCACAAAGGCCATGATGACGAAGTTGATGACGGAGCTGACGAACGGCCCCACGCCGAACACCAGTTTGCCGTCGCCGAACACGTCGATGGAGAGGTTGTTCAGGTTGGCCTGGAACAGGATGCCGATGATGGGGCTGATGAGGTTGTCCGTCAGGCTGGTGACGATGTTCTGGAAGGCGGCGCCGATGATAACGCCGACAGCCATGTCCAGCACATTGCCCTTCAGGGCGAAAGCTTTGAATTCCTCAAAAAATTTTTTCACGAAAAGATCCTCCTTACAACAGTAAAAATTACTTTGTAAGCAAATTTTCCACAACATCCGCCGCGTTGTCAAGGCAATCGACGGTAAACGATTCGATCACACCCAAATCCGCCTGTTTGGCCAGCTCTGGGTCGATGGGCATTTTTGCCAAAACGGGCAGGCCATACTCGGCGGCCGTCTCGTCCACGTGGCTTTCGCCGAACACGTAGATCTTTTTGCCGCAGTCCGGACACAGGGCATAGCTCATGTTTTCCACCACGCCCAGCACGGGGATGTTCATCATGTTGGCCATATTCACCGCCTTGGAGACGATCAGGCTCACCAGCTCCTGCGGGCTGGCCACCACGATGATGCCGTCCACAGGCAGCGTCTGGAACACGGTGAGGGGCACGTCGCCCGTGCCCGGGGGCATGTCCACAAAGAGGAAGTCCACGTCCTTCCAGATGACCTCCTGCCAGAATTGCTTCACCGCACCGGCGATGACGGGCCCGCGCCACACCACGGGGTCGGTCTCGTTTTCCAGCATCAGATTCACGCTCATCACGTCGATGCCCGTGCGGGTGGCCACGGGGTAGATGCCCAGCTCGTCGGCCACGGCGCGGGTGTGCAGGCCGAACAGCTTGGGGATGGAGGGGCCGGTGATATCGGCATCCAGCACGGCCGTCTTATAGCCGCGGCGGTTCAGCAGCACGGCCAGCATGGCGCTGGTCATGCTTTTGCCGACGCCGCCCTTGCCGGATACGACACCGATCACTTTTTTGATGCTGCTGAGTTCATGGGGCTTCTCGTGGAAATCGGTGCGCTCCTCGGTGCGGGAAGAACAGCTTTGCCCGCAGCTGGAGCAATCATGGGTACATTCGCTCATTGTCTACACTCCGTTTCAAAAGGGCCGGGAGGCCCTGGGGTTACAGCCTTCATTATAGGCCCCGGGCCGCGGGGTGTCAACGAGAGTTGCCCCGGCCTGTAAAATATGTTATGATAAAACATTATGGGGGGAGAAAGACTATGCTGAGATGGTTTTCCGTCTATCCGGTGCCGGCCTATATGCTGGTGAATGCGTTTTTCCTGTACAGCTTTTTGGGCTGGGCGATGGAGTGCGTGGTGATCCGGCGCGAGAAAGGCGTCTGGGAGAACCGCGGTTTCACCAAGCTGCCGTTCTGTATCATCTACGGCTTCGGCGCCATACTGGGCTATGCCCTGCTGCGGCCGTTTTCCTACAGCTATGTGCTGCTGTACGTCGTTGGCGCGGTGATGGCCACCCTGTTTGAATACCTGACGGCAAGGCTGATGCTGCACCTGTTCGGCACCTTGTGGTGGGACTACAACGCCAAGCCCTTTAACTACAAAGGGATCCTTTGCCTGGAAAGCACGCTGGGCTGGGGCGTTATTTCCGTGCTGCTGTTCGCCTGCATGCACCGGGCCGTGTTCGACGCGGTGCGCCTGATCCCGGCCGGGGTGGGGCAGGCGCTGGCCTTCCTGCTGGTATGCCTGTACGCGGCCGACTTTGCCCTGAGCGCCCGCCGCGCGGCCCGCGCGGCCAAAGAGAATGAGATCGCGCCGAAGGAGTTTTTTGCCAAATGATCTACCGCAATGAAAAGACCGTATACAATGTGGCCGTCCCCAAGGACGAGGAATATTTGGCCCTGGTGGCCGATATCCTGGAAAACCCCGAGGTGCGCAGCATGGAGGGGTACACCCAGCACGGCACCACGTCCTGCCTGCGCCACAGCATCAATGTGTCGTATCTGAGTTATCTGTACTGCCGCGACCATGGCCTGGATGCCAAAGCGGCCGCCCGCGGCGGTTTGCTGCACGATTTGTTTTTGTATGACTGGCATTTCTACCGCCGCCAGAGAGGCGAACGCCTGCACGGCTTCGAACATCCGCGCAAGGCCCTTGTCAACGCGGAACAGCGCTTTTCCCTGACCGAGCGGGAGCGGGACATCATCCTGCGGCATATGTTCCCCCTGACGCTGACGCCGCCCCGCTACAAGGAAAGCTATGTGGTGGTGGTGTTCGACAAATATTGCAGCACCATGGAGACGCTGCGCCGCCCGGTGCTGGAATTCAGCCCCGCGCCGCAGGAGGCGTGATTCACCGGCTGCGGCATCCGCTGAAAAAGGCTTGCATCCCGCGGGGGTTTCTGTTATAATAATACGGCAATCGTTCCGACGGCTGCTCCATACGCACAGGATGGCGTATGCTGGTAGTGTCCTATTAGAAGGTTGTGATGGGCGCATGTATGAAGCATGGCCCCCGAATCAAACCAGAAAGAGGTGAATAGAACATGAAAGAGGGCATCCATCCCAAGTATGAGGAAGCGGTGATCACCTGCGCCTGCGGGAACACGTTCACCACGCGTTCCACCCGCAAGGAGATCCACGTTGAGGTGTGCAACAAGTGCCACCCCTTCTACACCGGCAAGCAGAAGCTGGTGGATACCGGCGGCCGTGTGGACCGCTTCAAGAAGCGTTTCAACATGGAATAAGTTCGTTTTTAAAAGGGCGGTGTGAACCGCCCTTTTTTCGTGATGTCCATGGCTTGCGGGTAGGGGGATAAGGGGGTGCCGCATTCGTTGATAGTTTAAGGCGGTATTTTGGTGGTGGGCCCCAACGGGGCGGGCAAGTCCACCCTGGCGCGTCAGCTGGGACAGGCCCTGGGCCTGCCCGTGGTTCATCTGGACCAGCTGTACTGGACGCCCGGCTGGGAGGCCCGCTCGCATGGGGAGTTCGACGCCCTGCTGGCCGAGGCGCTGGCCGGCGACGCCTGGATCATCGACGGCAATTATCAGCGCACGCTGGAGACGCGCCTGGCCCGGGCGGACTGCGTGGTCTGGCTGCGCTTTCCGCGCGTTGTGTGCGAGTGGGGCGTGCTGAAGCGGGTGCTGTCCACCCGGGGGAAGACCCGCCCGGACATGGCGCCGGGCTGCCCCGAACGGCTGGACTGGGAATTCCTGCGCTGGGTGTGGGATTTCCCCAAGCAGGACGGCGCCCGGGTAAAAGAAATTTTGGCGCGGCACCCGGAGGTGCCGGTGATCACTTTGGAAAACGGGCGCCGGAGGAACAGGCTGCTGCGGGAGGTGCGGGAAAACAGTGGACGCGTATAAAACCATCCAGGGCGAGGCCGAGGCTGAATTCGAGGAGAAAAAAAGCCGCTTTATCGGGCACATCGCCTTTGCCGACACCGAGGAAAAGGCCCTGGCCTTTTTGGAGCGCATCCGCGCAAAGCACCGTACGGCCAGCCCCACAGAGTACGCCTACGTGCTGCGCGAGGGCGCGCGCATGCGCTATTCCGACGACGGCGAGCCGCAGAAGACCAGCGGCCTGCCCACGCTGGAGGCCATCCGGCACGCGGGCCTCACGGACTGCGTCATCGTGACCACCCGCTACTTCGGCGGCACGCTGCTGGGCACCGGCGGCCTGGTGCGGGCCTATGGGCGCGCGGCGGCCGAGGCCATCGCGGCGGCGCGGGTGGTGACGGTGAGCGTGTGCGTGCGCGGCACCTGGACCGTGGACTATGCCCTGTATGAACAGGCGGCAAAATTGCTGGCCGCCTGCGGCGCCCGCCTGGACGAGGCGCAGTTTGCCGGGCAGGTCACGCTGCCCTTCACCCTGCTGGCCGGCGGGGAACAGGCGCTGGCACAGAAGGCCCGGGAGCTTTGCCGCGGCAAAGAAGTCTTGACGCTGTCCGCGCCCTTTTACGCGCCTTTTTAAGAAATTTTTGAGAAATTTCTTCGTTTCACAAGGGATTTGCGGGCTTTTATCGTATAACATGAATAGGCGGCGGTGTCCGGGCGTGAGAGACGCGACCGGGCACAGGCACGGCAAAGGAGCGATGCAGATGACGGTGCGCGAAGAGACCCAGGCTATCGAGCGGCAGGTGCTGTCGCCCAGGGCCTGTTTGAGCGAGAACAGCCGCGGCCGCAAGGCGCCCGAGGCGGAATGCCCCTTGCGCACGTGCTTCCAGCGCGACCGGGACCGGGTGATCCACTGCAAGGCGTTCCGGCGCCTGAAGCAGAAGACCCAGGTGTTCCTCTCGCCGGAGGGGGACCACTACCGCACGCGGCTGACCCACACGCTGGAGGTGAGCCAGATCGCCCGCACCATTGCCCGGGCCCTGCGGCTGAACGAGGACCTGACGGAGGCCATCGCCCTGGCCCACGATTTGGGCCACACGCCCTTCGGCCACGCGGGCGAGCGGGCCCTGAACGCGCTGAACCCCACGGGCTTCAAGCATTATGAGCAAAGCGTGCGCGTGGCGGAAAAGCTGGAGAAGGACGGCAAGGGCCTGAACCTGTGCTGGGAAGTGCTGAACGGCATGGTGTGCCACACCAAGGGCGAGTGGGCGGCCACGCTGGAGGGGCGCTGCGTGCGCTACGCGGACCGCATCGCCTATATGAACCACGACATCGAGGACGCCATCACCGCCGGCGTGCTGCGGCCCGGCGACGTGCCCGCGGGCATCACGCGGGTGCTGGGGGAGACGAAGTCCAGCCGGATCACCACCCTGGTGGCCGACCTGGTGGCCCACAGCGGGGAGGACCTGGCCATGTCCCCGGAGGTGGCCGCGGCTTACGAGGCCCTGCACGAATTCATGTACGGCACCGTCTATGTGGACAAGACGGCCAAAGCCGAGGAGCAGAAGGTGGAAAAGCTGCTGGCGGACCTGTACGGCTATTTCCACGACAACCCCATGCGCATGCCGGAAAATTATCTATATATCGTATATGAGGAAGGCGCCGACCGCGCGGTGACGGATTATCTGTCCGGCATGAGCGACGAGTACGCCATCCGTATGTACGAAGAGCTGTTTGTACCCAAAGGCTGGGCCGTGCTGTAAAGGAAAGGGGAAAACGATGGACGACAAACGCTTTAAAGTGCTGGACAAGGAACCCAATGGCATGATGGGCGAGGTGCGCATTTTGCTGGACCGGGAGACGGGCGTGCAGTACCTGTACTATAGCTTAGGATACGGCGGCGGCCTTACGCCGCTGCTGGGGCCGGACGGCAAACCCGTGCTGGGCCGCTGGGAGGAATAATGGGCTACAGTATGTTTTCGGTGATGGACACGCTTTTCCCCATCCTGTTTTTCGGGATTTTTGCCCTGGTGGTCATCACCTTCATCGTGGTTTTGGCGCGGGGCGCCAGCCAATGGCGGCGCAACAACGCCTCGCCCGTGCTGGTGCGCGAGGCCAAGGTGCTGGATAAGCGCATGGAGGTGGGCCACACTGGCGGCAGCGGGAACGCGCACGGCCACAGTTACACCCAGTATTATGTCACCTTCGAGGCTGAGGGCGAGCGGGTGGAACTGCAGGTGACGGGCCGGGAGTACGGCATGCTGGCCGCAGGGGACTGGGGCGACCTGACCAACCAGGGCACCCGGTACAAAGGATTCGAGCGCCGGTGAGGCATCACCCATCTTAACAGGAAAGGAGGGCGCAGCTTGGCGATCCCGCACGATTATATCACGGAACTGATCCAGCGCAACGAGATGGTGGACGTGGCCCAAGGCTATGTGCAGCTGCGGCGCAGCGGGCGCACCTATTCGGGGCTGTGCCCGTTCCACAGCGAAAAAACGCCCTCCTTTGTGGTGTACCCCGAAACGCAGAGCTTTTACTGCTTCGGCTGCGGCGCGGGCGGGGACGTGATCACCTTCATCAAAAAGATCAACAACATCGACTACATAGAGGCCGTGAAGCTGCTGGCGGCCCGGGCGGGCATGCCCCAGCCGGCCGAGGACGACAAGACCGGCCGCCTGCGCAGCCGCATCATCTCCATCAACAAGGACGCGGCGCGCTTTTTCTTCACCTGCCTGAACGGGGAGGAGGGCAAAGCGGCGCGGGCCTATTGGCGCGGGCGCGGCCTGTCCGACGCCACCATCAAACGCTTCGGCCTGGGGTACGCGCCGGACAGCTTCCACGCCATGGTGAACCATTTGAAAAAGCTGGGCTACAGCGAGGAGGAGGCGCTGGCCTCGGGCCTTATCAAGCGCAGCGAAAAGGGCAACCTGTACGACGTGTTCCGCAACCGGGTGATGGTGCCTATCTTCGATCTGCGCGGCAACGTCATCGCCTTCGGCGGGCGCAATATGGGGCCGGAAAAGCCCAAGTACATTAACAGCCCCGAGACGCTGGTATACAAAAAAAGCCGCACGGTGTTCGCGCTGAACATGGCGAAAAAAAGCACCGACCGGCGCTATATCCTGTGCGAGGGATACATGGATGTGATCAGCATGCACCAGGCGGGCTTCGGCACGGCCGTGGCCGGCTGCGGCACCGCCCTGACGCCCGAACAGGTGCGGCTGATCAGCGAGTACGCGGACGAAGTGGTGCTGTGCTACGATTCGGACGAGGCGGGCCAGAAGGCCGCGGCGCGGGCCATCGGGCTGTTCGCCAACGCGCCGGTGAAGCTGACCGTGCTGAACATCCCCGGCGCCAAAGACCCGGATGAGTTTATCAAGACCCAGGGCCGGGACCGCTTCGAGGCCCTGCTGAAAGAGCTGCCCAGCGCCATTGAATACGAGCTGCTGCGGGCAAAGGAAAAATATGACCTGGCCCAGCCGGACGGCCGGGTGGGATATTTGAAGGACGCGGTCGGCATCCTATCGGGGAAAGCCATCACCCCCACGGAGCAGGATGTGTACGCCGGCCGCCTGGCCGAGGAAACCGACGTGGCCAAAACAGCCATCCTGGCCCAGCTGGCCAGCGCCGTGAAGTCCCGCGGCTACCGCGAGCGCAAGCAGCGCGAGCAGAAATTGCTGCAGGAGGGCGCCGGCGGGCGCATCGACCTGCGCCGCACGCCGGGCGGGGGCAAGACGCTGGGCATCGTTTTTGCCGAGCAGCAGCTGGTGGCGGCTATCCTGAAAAACCCGGATCATCTGCCCGCGGCGGCGGCCCGGGTGCGGCCCGACCAGTTCCTGGACGCCGGAATGGCGGCGGCCTACGGCTTGCTTTTGCAGCGGCAGGGCCACCGGGAGCTGATGGACCTGGCCAGCCTTTCCGGCGAGCTGCCTGAGGAGACCGTGGCCCTGATCGGGCGCATCCTCGCGCAGAATTACGACGTGGGCTTTTCGCCCCAGGATGTGGAACAGTATCTGCGGCGCATTGAAGAAAGCGTGCCCGAAAGCAGCCGCGCCGCGGAAAAAAGCGCCGATGAACTGGCCGCTTATTTACAGGAATTGAAAGAAAAGAAAGCATAAGAGAGGAAACCGCTATGTCTGAAAAGAAAAATGTGATCGCCAACCTCGTCGAGCAGGGCAAACGCAACCAGAAAGTGACCACCAAGGAGATCAACGACGCGCTGGAAGAGCTGAACTTCGAAGTGGAACTGGTGGACAAGCTGTACGAGACGCTGGAGGCCAACAATATCGAGATCATCGACGAGCCGGTGGAGGACGTGGAGGAGTTTACTCTCACGGAGGACAACGTGGACGTGCTGGAGAGCGCGCTGAGCGCCGAGGGCATGTCCATCGACGACCCGGTGAAGGTCTATTTGAAAGAGATCGGCCGCGTGCCGCTGCTGACGCCGGAGGAGGAGATCGACCTGGCGGAGAAGATCCAGGCCGGCGGCCCCGAGGGAGACAAGGCCAAGCAGCGTCTCTCGGAGGCCAACCTGCGCCTGGTGGTGTCCATTGCCAAGCGCTATGTGGGCCGCGGCATGCAGTTCCTCGATTTAATTCAGGAGGGCAACCTGGGCCTCATCAAAGCCGTGGAGAAGTTCGACCACACCAAGGGCTTCAAGTTCTCCACCTACGCCACCTGGTGGATCCGCCAGGCTATCACCCGCGCCATCGCCGACCAGGCGCGCACCATCCGCATCCCCGTGCATATGGTGGAGACCATCAACAAGGTGAAAAAGGTGTCCAGCCAGCTTTTGCACCGCAACGGCCACGAGCCCACGGCGGATGAGATCGCCGAGGAGTTGGAGATGCCCGTGGACAAGGTGCGGGAGATCATGCGCGTGGCGCAGGAGCCTGTCAGCCTGGAGACGCCCATCGGCGAGGAGGAGGACAGCCATCTGGGCGACTTCATCCCCGACGAGGATGCCCCCATGCCCGCCGAGGCAGCCAGCCACACGCTTTTGAAAGAGCAGCTCTCCGGTGTTTTGAAAAGCCTCACCCCACGGGAGGAAAAGGTGCTGCGCCTGCGCTTCGGCCTGGAGGACGGCCGCCCGCGCACGCTGGAGGAAGTGGGCAAGGAGTTCAACGTCACGCGCGAGCGCATCCGCCAGATAGAGGCCAAGGCCCTGCGCAAGCTGCGCCACCCCAGCCGTTCAAAAAAGCTGCGCGATTTTCTGGATTGAGCCGCGCGGCCTGCTACGCATCGCCTTTGCGGGCGGGGCAAACCCGACGTTTTTGCGGGCGCACAGGCGCGCCGGGCACATGGAAAGGAAGAGGCATATGCTGAATTTTGATTACCATATTGGCACGGAAATATTTTTTGGCAGGGGGCAGCTTGCAAAGCTTCCTGCGGCTATCCGCCGCTGCACGGACAAGGTGCTTTTGTGCTACGGCGGCGGCTCTGTAAAGCGCACGGGCCTGCTGGACGAGGTGCAAAGCGCGCTGCGCGGGGCGGGCATTTCGTATGTGGAGCTTGCCGGGGTGGAGCCGAACCCCCGCACCACCACGGTGGACAGGGGCGCCGGGCTGTGCCGCCGGCACGGCCTGGGCGGCGTTTTGGCCGTGGGCGGAGGCAGCACCATCGACTGCGCCAAGGTGGTGGCGGCGGCCTGCTTTTACGACGGCCCCGCGTGGGACCTGATAGAGCGCAAGGCCCCGGTGACGCAGGTGCTGCCGGTGTTCAGTGTGCTGACGCTTTCGGCCACCGGCTCGGAGATGGACGACGTGGCTGTTATCTCGAACTGGCAGACAAGCGAAAAGCGCAGCATCTCCCACCCCGCCATGCGCCCCGTGGCCAGCGTACTGGACCCCGCCTATACCTTCACCGTGCCCGCGGGCCAGACGGCGGCAGGCACGGCGGACATCATGAGCCATACGCTGGAGACGTATTTTTCGCGATGCGAGACGGGCTATTTGCAGGACAGAATGGCCGAGGCCATTTTGAAAACGTGCATCCGCTTCGGCCCCATTGCCCTGCGCACGCCGGACGATTACACAGCGCGCGCCAACCTGATGTGGGCCTCCAGCCATGCCATCAACGGCACCATTGCGCTGGGCAAGGAGTGCCCGTGGAGCGTGCACACCATGGAGCACCAGCTCTCGGCCTGCTATGACATCACGCACGGCGTGGGCCTTGCCATTCTGACGCCCGCGTGGATGCGCTATGTGCTGAGCGAAGCCACAGCGCACAAGTTTGCCGAATACGGCGTGAATGTGTGGGGCATAGACGCCGCGCTGGGGCAAATGGAAATTGCGTGCCGCGCCATTGACGCCACGCAGCGCTTCTTTGTGGAGGCGCTGCACCTGCCCGCCACGCTGCGCGAGGTGGGCATCGGCCCCGAGCGCTTTGACGAAATGGCCCAAAGGGCCGCCACGCCCGCCCTGCAGAACGAGGCCTATGTGGGCCTCTGTGCGGCGGACGTGAAAAAGATATACGAGATGTGCCTGTGAGCACAGAGCCGCGGGGGGGGGGGGGGGCGGGGCCGCCGGGGGGGGGGGTTGGGGTCATTCCAAGCCGCCGCCCGGCCCCCCCGGCGCGCCCGCCCGCGCCC
>CAJMEU010000074.1 GCA_905212515.1 uncultured Oscillospiraceae bacterium
ACGCCCCTGACGGGGTGGGGCGTTTCCATCGCCGCGCCCAAAGGCATGCGGCGCGGCCCGCGGGCCGTACGGCTTCGAGTGATTTTGAATGGGGGCTTTGCCCCCAAGCCCCCTTGCGGGGTTTGTGCCGGCGCTTGCTGCAACGCCTTTGATGCGTGCGAATGATGCAGGTTCTGCCACGGGCCGGCTTTGGGCCGGCCCGCAAGGGGCGGGACAATGCTTTTTGCGGGATTTCCCGGGCGCTGACACAGCAGGGCCTTGCCGCAAAGGGCAAATGCAAAAAAGTGCACGCACACAGCCGGGCGTCATGCCCCTTCCGCGCCGGTCGGCCCGCAAAAACACGCCGATTTGCCTACGGGCATATTGAAACTTACACACAAACGGTGTAGAATAAATCCATCGGGGGAGGGAAACGTATGCGCTATACCACGAAGGACGCTTTGGCCGACGCCCTCAAGGCTTTGCTGGAGCAGAAGCCCCTGCACAATATCACCGTCAACGATATCGCCGAGCGGTGCGGCGTCACCCGCCAGACCTTCTACTATCACTTCGAGGACGTGTACGACCTGCTGCGCTGGATCTTTGAACGGGAGAGCGAGCGCATTGTGGCCGGCAACCGCACCGCCGCCACCTGGCAGCAGGGCCTGGCCGACCTGATGACCTACGCGCGCGAGAACCGCCGCCTGGTGATGAACGCCTACCGCAGTGTGGGCCGGGAACATCTGGAGCGTTTCTTTTCCGACATCGTGGACGGCTTCCTCTCGGCCGTGCTGGACGAAGAGGCCCAGGGCGCCGTCCTGAGAGACCAGGACCGCGCGTTCATCATCCTTTACCACCGCTGCGCCTTCCAGGGGCTGCTGCTGGGCTGGGTGGGCGCGGGCATGCGCGAGGAGCCGGAGGAATTGGTGGGCCGCCTGTCGAAGCTGATCGAGGGAGATTTTGCCCGGGCGGTGCGGCGCTTTGCCGCGCCCGAATAAGCAAGAGCGGCCCAAAGGCCGCGGGAAAGGAACCTGTATGAGTTTGCAAGTGGAACACCTCGCCTTCGGCGTACCCGACGGCGGGGACATTTTGAAGGACATCACCCTGACCGTGGGCAGCGGCCGGCTGGTGGTGGTGACGGGCCCCAACGGCGGCGGCAAAACCACGCTGGCCCGCACCATCGCGGGCCTGGTGACGCCCACGGCCGGCCGCATCCTGTTTGAAGGCGAGGACATCACCACCCTGGACATCACCCAGCGCGCCCAGCGGGGCATCGCCTACGCCTTCCAGCAGCCGGTGCGCTTCAAGGGCCTGACGGTGCGCGACCTGCTGGAGCTGGCCGCCGGCCGCACCCTGGCCGAGGCGGACTTGTGCGCCCTGCTGGGCAAGGTGGGCCTGTGCGCGGGCGAATACATCGACCGCGAGATGAACGCCAGCCTGTCCGGCGGCGAAGCCAAGCGCATCGAGATCGCCACCGTGCTGGCCCGGGGGGCAAAGCTCTCGATCTTCGACGAGCCCGAGGCGGGCATCGATTTGTGGAGCTTCACCCGCCTGGTGGAGACGTTCAGCGACCTGCGCCGGCGCGGCGAGGGCACGCTGATGATCATCAGCCACCAAGAGCGCATCCTCTCCATCGCCGACGACATCATCGTCATCGCCGACGGGCGCGTGCGCGCCCAGGGCACGCGGGCCGAGATCATGCCCATGCTGCTGGAGGGCGAAGTGGCCGGGCAGTGCCCCATGGGCAAGGAGGTGACGGTGCAGTGAACAAGATCACGGACGAACTGCTGCGCATCGTGTCGGACTTCACCGGCACGTTCAAGGGCGCGTACAATATCCGCGAGGACGGCGGCTGCGCCGGCCGCCAGAGCAGCGAGAACATCCGCATCTCGTCGCTGGAGGGCCGGCCGGGGCTGCGCATCGACGTGAAGCCCGGCACCAAAGGAGAGACGGTGTACATCCCCGCCTGTGTGACCAAGGGCGATATCAACGACGTGACGTACAACGATTTTTACATCGGCGAAGGCGCGGATATCACCATTGTGGCCGGGTGCGGCGTGCACACGGACGACGGGCACGACGCCCGCCACAACGGCATCCACCGCTTTTTCATCGGCAAGGGCGCGGCGGTGCTGTACAAGGAAAAGCACATCGGCACCGGCGCGGGCGCCGGCGGCAAGCATATCGACCCGGTGACGGAAATTTGTCTGGACGAGGACAGCCAGCTGACCATGGACACGGTGCAGCTTTCCGGCGTGGATTCCACCACGCGCACCACCTCGGCGGTGCTGAAGGCGCGGGCCAAGCTGCTGGTGCGCGAGCGCCTGATGACAAATGGCGCCGAGGCCGCCCGCACGGACTTCGACGTGAAGCTGGAGGGCGAGGATTCCAGTGCGGACCTGGTGTCCCGCTCGGTGGCCCGGGGGCGTTCGCACCAGCAGTTCCGCTCGAACATCCACGGCCTGACGCGCTGCACCGGCCATTCGGAGTGCGACGCCATTTTGGCCGACAGCGGCACCGTGCTGGCCCTGCCCGCCCTGGAGGCCAGCCACATCGACGCCTCGCTGATCCACGAGGCGGCCATCGGCAAGATCGCCGGCGAGCAGCTGATGAAGCTGCGCACCCTGGGCCTGACCGAGGCCGAGGCCGAGGAGCGCATCATCCAGGGGTTCCTGAAATAAAAGGGTCGGGGCCGTCAGGCCCGTTGCCGCAGGAAGGCGCCGTTTTGGCTGACGATTTTTTACGCCAATATGCCTTTTGGGGGCCGGAGGCTGCCGCTGCCGCGCGGCGGCGGGAAAGAGAGGCGCCGGAATAAGAAAAGCCCGCCCGTCCTGCTGCCAGGACGGGCGGGCTTTGTTTTTCAGGGGCCGGGGGACGGGGCGCCGAAGGTGGCCGCGCTGGGCGCGCCCGCGCCGTGCACCGGGCAGGTCAACGTCACCGTCTGGCGGCCGTCGGCCTCGGGGGCCACGGCAATGGTCCACTGGCCGGCGCTGCCGCAGCTCACCTGGTTTTCGGCGAGGTAGTTTTTCAGCCAATCGGCCGGGTCGGCGGGCAGGGGCTCGCCGGACATCCAATCGCTGACATAGGCCTGCACGGCCTCTTTGCGGGCGGCCTCGCAGTTGGTGCGCTTGAAATTGGTGATGAGGCCGGCCACGCCGCCGCCCACCGCCACGGCCAGCACGGCCATGATGACGATGACCACCATCATCTCGATGAGGGTAAACCCCTTGCTGCGCTTCACGGCCCCACCGCCCTTTCCTGCAACGCTTTGGTATTATTGTAGCGGCAAGCGGCATAAAATGCAATGGAGAAGTGAAAAAACCGGGCGGGCCGCCGGAGGGAGCGCCGCCAAACTTACGAAAAAAACCGCAAATTTACGCAAATATTGGGGGAAAAGCCAAAAATCTTCATTGACAGAAACGGTTGCGTCGAGTATAATAAGGGCACATTCAAACACCCAAACATCGCAAACCGTGCGAAAGCGCGGGGCGCAAAGCTAAAGGGGCTAACCCCATTGTGGTATGTCAGCCAGCTGCCGTTTGCCGCGTTGAGGCAAACGGCTTTTTTTGTCTTCATATGGCAATGGGCCCGAAATTGAACGGAGGAATTACTTATGCTGAAAAAACTGATGGAAATGCGCAGGAAAAAAGGCTTTACCCTGATCGAGCTGATCGTGGTGCTGGTGATCATGGCCATCCTGGCCGCGGCGGCCATCCCCCAGATGATGAAGTATGTGAACAATGCCAAGCGGGCGCAGCATTTGGCGGAGTGCACGGCGGTGTATACGGCTTTGCAGTCGGGTATTACCCAGAGCAAGATTCGTGATACAGCCGCAGTTGTTGCAGCTGCAGATGAGGCCGATTGGGGCGGTACAAATGCTTTGGCTTTAGCCGTAGATAATGAAGGAAAGATGACATTAGGCAAATTTGTTGTCAGTTTCGTAGGAGATGATGTTACTAGCTTTAAAAAAGGGCAAGTAACGGCAGAAGATACGGCTTCTGATATTGTTCCTACCAAGGACAACGTTAACCATTGGATTATTACTTTTGACCACAACGATGCAACGGTTAGTCGTGTGACCCGAGTGGCTTATATCTTTGGTTCTGGCACGAATGACTATGTCATTATGACCCCGGGCCAGAGCACCAACACCATGGACGTGGCGTAACCCCATGAAAATCCCCTTGCGCGGCGCGCAATTTCCGCGCCGCGCATTTCCATTTTTTTGACGGCGGGAAATTGTGTTTTTCTGGAAGAAACCGACAAATTTTCACCGAAAAAAATAGGCAAAAAGCGATAAATATGATATAATAAAGCATTACGCAGAAGCACGGCGGGGAGGGAACACATGCCATGGACTTCGGCCGGGGAGAACGGGATATCGAACGGGATTTCGACCGGGAGCTGAACCAGCAGAAGGATACCCGCCGGGTGGAGTGGCTGGCCGTGATCCTGGTGGTCGGCGCGCTGAGCTTTGTGTTCCTGCTGCTGGCCCAGGGCGTGGTGGCCCGGGCGCGGCAGGTGGCTTTTTACGCGGGCGCGCGCGCGGCGCGCGTGACGGTGGAGGCGGCGGCCATGCAGGTGTGGGATCAGCTGGCCCCGGCGCGGGACGGCGCGGTGAACTACACCCTGGCCGTGGACCCGGCGGGGGACGACGCCAACGGCGCGCTGATCCGCCGGGCCATCGGCGGCGCGGTGCCGGGCATCAGCGGGGCGCACCTGAAAATCAATAACCTGGACGAGACGCTGGACGCCCTGGCCGAGGGGGCCGAGACCGCGGCCCACATGGTGCTGGCCGCCCGCCAGCAGGACGGCGTGTTCACCCTGGATTACTGGGAGAGCGAACAGAGCTATTGGCAGCATCCGGACAAACCGGACTGCACCTATACCGCCAGCGGCGGCAAGGACGCCAACAACGCGGGCCGCCAGGGCGCATATACCTAGCCACGCGAAAAGGAGTTTTTCATGCCTGTTTTTTTCATCCTCTGGCTGTTTTTCCTGGGGGCCTGCGTGGCCAGCTTCCTGGGGGTGGTGGCCGACCGGGTGACGACGCCCGGCGCGGCGCCCTTTTGGCAGGGGCGCAGCCACTGCCCGGCGTGCGGGGCCGCATTGACGGCCATCGACCTGGTGCCGGTGCTGAACTGGCTGTACCTGCGGGGCAAATGCCGCCGGTGCGGCGCGCCCATCCCCTTCCGCTGCTTTGCCAGCGAGGTGCTGGGGGGCCTGGTGGCGGCGCTGCCCTTCCTGTGCTGGGGCTGGGCGCCGGGCAAGTGGGCCGTGGCCTTCACGGCCGGGGCGCTGCTGCTGCTGATCGCCCTGTGCGATGCGGCCGCCATGGAGATCCCGGATTTGTTCACCCTGCTACTGTGCCTGCCCGCGCTGGGCGCGGTGTGGGCCTTCCCGGCGGTGGGGCTGCCGGCGCGGCTGATCGGCGCGGCGTGCGTCAGTTTGCCGCTGCTGGCCATCACGCTGCTGATCCCCGGCGCTTTCGGCGGCGGCGACATCCAGCTGGCGGCCGTGTGCGGCTTCCTGCTGGGGTGGAAGGCCGCGCTGGCGGGGTTTTTCCTGGCGCTGCTGTTGGGCGGCGGGCAGGGGGTGTTTCTGCTGGCCACGGGCAGGGCCAAGCGTGGCACGGGCGCGCACATGGCCTTTGGGCCCGCGCTGTGCGCCGGGTTTTGGGCGGCGCTGTTTGTGGGCGAGGGGATGGCCGCGTGGTACGCGGGGTTCTTTTAGGCGCCGGTTTCCGGCGCGGGTTGGGGCTTGCGGGTGGAGGTGTGCTTTTGGCAAACGCCGGTTCAGATGGGCAGCATCTCTTTTGCTACGCTTCGCTGCGCAAGGGGTGGGACACAGCGGAAGGTGAGCGCTGTGCCTTCGATGAGGGCAGACGCTGTGCTTTTGGCTAGGCTGTTGAAACGGTCGGCGACTCTTTTGCTACGCTACGCTGCGCAAGGAATGGGACACAGCGGGAGGATACCGCTTGTCCACATGGGTTCCATCCGCGAGAGATGACAACGCGCCGTACGGCGCGATTACGAAGAGCCTGCGCAGCGGTACTCTTTTGACACCAAAAGAGTACCCAGAAAAGTGCCGCTGTCCGCACGCAGCGGACCCGTGCGCCTCGCAGGGCGCCCCGGCAGGCACGGCCGTTTTTCCCTAACATGTTCGTCGCTCCGTCCTAGCGAACGCATAAAGCATTGCGTTCGCCTTAACGGCCTCACGGGCGCAGCCAGTCGCCCGCCGCCCCCCATGGGCGGGCGAGGGCAGGCGCTGTTTGCGGCGGCATCCGCCGCCGCCCCCTTCTAACGGGCCGGCAAGGGCCGGCCCGTGGCAGAACCTGAATCTTTCGCACGCATCAAAGGCGTTGCAATGAACGCCAGCACCAGCCCCGCAAGGGGGCTTGGGGGCGACGCCCCCATTGGAAATCACTCGAAGCCGTACGCGCCGCGGCGCGCGCCGCATGCCTTTGGGCGCGGCGATGGAAACGCCCCACCCCGTCAGGGGCGTGGGTCTCCGCAGGAGACCCCGTTGCGTTTCCATAGGCGCAGCACCTTGTTTCTGCCGACGGGGTTTGGGGGCGTCGGAGTGAGGCGTTAAAAAAATTCATGGCTTCTTATTTCGAATGCCATGAATTTTTAGCCGAACGGAAGCCCCCAACGCTCTTTGCTACTTTCTCAACGCTGAGAAAGTAGAATCCCATCGTAAAAACAAACGTAAAACCAGCGCGCTCATCCGGCCGCCGGCGTAGCCTCCAAGGCTCTTTGCTGGCTTTCTCGGGCGCAGAGAAAGCAGACCCCCCTCGCAAGCCGCGCGCAATCAAGAGACCCCCGGTCCCCGGACCGTTATTATCCACCGAAGGGAGAACCCCCTATGCCACTGTACCAATACGAGGGCAAGGACGCAAACGGCGCCGCCGTGCGCGGGCAGCTTGCCGCCGCCGACGAGGCCGCGCTGTATGCCGCGCTGAAAACCGACGGCGTGTTCCTCATCCAATGCCGCGAGGCCGAGGAACAGGGCGCCGCCGTGCGCAAGCTGAAAAGCATGGAGCTGTCCGAGTTCTGCCGCCAGCTGGCCAGCATGACCGGCGCGGGCATCACCCTGAGCCGCGCCCTCAACATCATGCTGATGGGCAACCTGAAGCCCGGCATCGCCAAGGTGTACCGCGAGGTGCAGAAGATGGTGCAGCAGGGCAAGCCCCTCAGCGAGGCGCTGGCCGCCCAGGGCGTGTTCCCCGAGATGATGATCAACATGTTCCGCGCCGGCGAGGCCAGCGGCAACATGGAGCAGGCGGCCGCCAAACTGGCCGACAATTATCAGAAGGAACACCGTATGCAGAGCCGCATCAAAAGCGCCACGCTGTACCCCAAAATTCTGGCCTGCGTGGCCGTGGCGGCAGTGCTGATCATCTTCCTGATGGTGATGCCCCAGTTGGAGCCCATGTTCGAGGGCATGGCGCTGCCGGTGTTCACCAGCTTTTTGATGGGCGCCAGCCACTTCATCCAGACGCGGTGGTACGTGCTGCTGATCGCTGTTCTGGCGGCGGTGGCCGCGGTGCGCATTTTGCTGACCGTGCCCATGGTGCGCTTTGCCTGGGACAAGTTCAAGCTGAAGGTGCCCTACGTGGGCAAGCAGCTGCGCGTCATCTACACGGCCCGCTTTTCCCGCAGCCAGGCCAGCCTTTACTCCAGCGGGCTGTCCATGATCCGCAGTTTGGAGATCGCGGCGAAAACCGTGGGCAACGTGTATGTGGAGAGCCAGTTCGGCGAGGTGCTCAAGCAGGTGCGCCAGGGCGAGATGCTGAGCACGGCCATCCGCGGCGTGGACGGCTTCGACGCCAAGCTGGCCCCCACCATCTTCATCGGCGAGGAGACCGGCCAGCTGGACCAGATGCTGGACAACATCGCGGAGAATTACGAGTATGAATCGGACGTGGCTTTGCAGAAGATCACCGGCATGATCGAGCCGGCGATGATCGTGGTGATGGGGTTGGTCATCGGCATGATCATGCTGGGCGTGCTGACCCCCATCTGGGGCATGTACGGAAACGTGGCGTAAGGGGAGAGGAAAATGGCGAAACAGACGATCATCCGCTTTGCGGACAACGAGCTGACCCTGCTGCGCGGCAGCGCGCGCGGCAAGGGGGTGCAGGTGGACCTGTGCGTGCGCGAAGCGCTGCCCGAGGGCGCCATGATCAACGGCCTGGTGACGGACGCCGGCCTGCTGGGCGAGGCGCTGGAGGCGCTGCGCCAGAAGGCCGGCGCGGGCGGCAAGGCGAAGCTGGTCATCGACGGCGGGCAGCTGATGATGAAGGCGCTGAGCGCGCCCAAGCTGACGGAAAAACAGCTGTTGAACGTCACCCGCAGCGAGCTGGAAGAACTGGGCACCGCCGGGCGCGACATGGTGTACACCTACGCCGAGACGCCGGGCCCCCTGGCCGAGAACGGCAAACCGGCGGGACGCGATATTTTGTGCTGCGGCGCCGAGCGCGGCCTGCTGGAACAGTACGTGGAGGCGGCCGAGGGCGCCGGCTGGAAGGTGACGGCCATCGAGACCGTGCTGGGCAGCTGCATCCGCATGGCTGAATTCCTGCCCACGCTGGCGGGGCAGAGCTTCATTCTGGTGACGCTGGACGGCAACACCGAAGTGACGTACCTGTTCAGCGGCGGCCGCTATTTGATGAGCAGCCGCAGCCGCATCCTGGAGCCCCGGGGCACCACCGCCGTGATGGGCACGGTGCTGGGGCACGTGAGCACCATGCAGCAGTTCAGCCAGGGGCAGAAGAACACCGAGCCCGCGCGGGTGGTGTATTTCGCCGGCCTGGAGGGCGAGGAGGAGAAGGGCTGCAAGCTGATCGAGGACACCCTGGGCCTGGCGGCCGGGCCCCTGCCCGAGGACGGGGCCGTGACCGGGGCCGAGGGCAGCGGCTTTTCGCTGGCGGGCGCTTTGGCCGCCGCCGGCGCCCTGGCGCCCGTGAAGCGCAGGACGGCCGACCTCTACGCGGCCCTGCGGGCGAAAAAGGCCCCCGCGGGCATGGAGAAGAAATCGGGCGGCCTGCCCTGGGCCGTGCCCATCGCCCTGGCGGTGGTGCTGGCGGTGGGGTTTGGGGCGCTGCTGGCCATGAACCTTTCCCTGCGGCGGGAGATCGCCGCCGTGCAGAAATTCACCCAGGACCCGGAGAACGTGGCCATTGTGGAGCAGGTGCAGACCGACCGCCAGGCGGCCGGCGAATATGACGCGGCCCGCGCTCAGGCGGAGTACGCCGCCCGCATCCTGGAGAGCGTGGCCCAGCCCGACGACGCCATGCTGGCCCGGGCCGAAGCGGCCGGCGAGGGGCTGGTGGGTTTCGCGGGATACGATTACGCCGTGGCCGAGCGGCGGCTGACCTACAGCTGCACCGCGGCCGACTACCGGGACATCCCGGGGTTCGTCAGCCGGATGCAGGCCACGGGGGATTATGAGGGCGTGGCCTATTCCAGCTACACCCAGGGCACGGGCGGCGGGTATGTGTTCACCCTGACCTGCACGGTGAAGGAAAAGGAGGCGGCGTGATGTATCAGCTGACGAAACGGGAAAAATGGATGCTGTTCATCCTGGCCGTGGTGCTGCTGACGGTGGGCGGGTACCTGCTGCTGCTGGCCCCGGCCATGGACACGCGCCTGGCCCTGCAGCAGCAATTGCAGGAAGAACAGATGAAGCAGGTGGAGATGGTGGCCGACATCGCCGACGCGGACAACGCCGCCCAGCAGCGCATCGACGCCAAGGCCAGGGCCCAGATGGCCGCCGCGGCCTTTTACGAGCCGCTGTCCAACGACCAGCTGACCGAGGTGTGCCGCGGCTTTATGGACAGCCACAACCTGGCGGCCGCCAGCATGCAGTTCTCGGGCGTGCAGGTGAGCACCATCACCCCCCTGACGCGCACCCAGGCCGCCGCCCCCACCTACACCTATGAACAGCATTTGAACGCCGCCGAGGGCCTGGACACCGGCGGGGCCGGGGAGGGGACGGCCGCCGCGCCGGCCGACACCGGCGCCGAGGTGCTGTGCAACACGGCTACCATCGCCGGCGTGGGCAACGAGGCCGATGTGCGCGCCCTGCTGGCCGACCTGGCGGCCCGCATGCCCATCGAGGTGCAGTCCTTCACGCTGACGCCGGGAGCGAACGCGCCCTTTACCATCACCATGAACTTTTATATGCTGAAACAAGTGGCCTGACGCCGGGAGGCGCGGGGCACGAGACCACGGGAAAGGAGGGCGCGGCATGAGGCGCAAAAAGGGTTTCGCCCTGCTGGAAGTGCTTATTTTCATCATCATCCTGCTGGTGCTGTCTTCGTCCATTTTGGCCAGCGCCGCCAACGCCCACCGCCGCACCGTGGAGCGCACCGAGGCGGACCGCGCCTACCACGTGGCCCTTACGGTGGCGAAGATCCTGGCCCAGGACGCCATGGAAAACCCCGGCCTTCGCCAGGACGCCTATGCCGACATGCCCTTCACCCTGCAGCGGGAGGGCCAGGCCGGCGGCCTGGACGTGACGGCCAGCAGCACGGGTGAGGTGACGAAAGACGGTGTGACCACCGTTACCTTCACCGTCACCGCCGCGGTGGGCGACGCCACACAGCATGTTTCGATGACGCTGCAAAAGCTGCCGCCGGACGTGGTGCCCAGCGTGCCCTTCGGCACGGGGTTTGCTGGCCGGCTGGCCGGCGATACCTGGCTGGACCTGGAGGCGGACAGCGACCTTTACCTGTACGGCTACCCGGCGGACAGCACCGTGGCCTTGAGCGGCCGCACCGTGGGCGGAAATTTGGCCGTTCAGGGCGCTGTGCTGACCCTGACGGACAGCGCGGTGGCCGGGATGGTGATCACCAACGGGGACGCCACCCTGCAAAATTGCCGCCTGGGCCCGGCGGCCTATGGCGGCAGCGTCTCCAGCAAGCGGCGCCTGTCCGGCGTGTACGCCTGGGGAGGCACGCTGGCGCTGGCCTATGGCACGGCCATTCAGGGGGACGTGTACGCGCAGAATGTGAGCCTGGACGGCCTGGTGGAGCTGGACGGCGATTTGTACTGTGCCGGCGACAAACAGCAGGTGCAGTTTACGGTGCTGGGCCGAGATGGGGAGGAGCATCTGACCAGCGAACGGCGCCCCCTGGACCTTTCGCGTTTGGGGCAGCTGCGCTTCACCGGCGCACACACCTGGCGCACGCTGACGGATTTTGACGACGTGCTGGGCGGCGGGCTGAAGCTGTTCCTGCCCAACTTCCCCGCTGGGGAGACGATCGGCTTCCCTGCGGCGGGGCTGCCCGCGGACCTTGCCGGGCGGGACACGCTGACGCGGGCCGTGGTCGACAGCGACGCCACGCTGGCCATTCCCCGGCAGGATACCAACCTGGGCGGGCTGCACCTTACGGTGAAAAGCGGCGTCACTCTGACCCTGACCCAGTGCGAGGCTTTTGGCTGGGACTATGGCCTGACCCGCGCCGGCGTGTTCGTCGAGTTGGAGGACGGCGCAAAACTGGTGCTGGAAGGCCGGAAAACTTTTTACGCCTACATCTATGGCCAGGGGCCGGACGCGGCGTCCGTCACCGCCACGGGCGGCGCGGTGCTGTACGGCACCATCCAGGGCGCCGAGCTGGAAGTCACCGGGACGGACCCGGACACCGACGTGTTCACCATCCGGCATGTGGACCCGGTGGACCTGGCTTACCGCGCGCCCGCCAGCGGCAGCAACAGCGAGGAGAGCTGGGCCATCATCGATTATACAAAGCAGGCCGGCTGACGCCGGCGCCGCGCGGGAAGGGAGGTGCGCACATGGGCAAAAAGCAGGGCTTTACCATCATCGAGGTGGTGGTGGCCATGGTGCTGCTGGCCATGGCCGGCGTGATCGCCGCCGTCTGCGTGCGCACCGCCGGCAGCCTGCGGGCCGAGGAGGCCAAATACCAGCGCGCGGACGAGGAAATGGTGCTGCAGGACAGCGAGGTGCGCAAGCTGCTGGAGCGGCAGGAGATGTCTTGGACGTATATGCAGCTTAAAGACGCGGCCGGCAACAACGTGGGTTCGGGCGTCTACAAGGGGGCCTGGGGGGATAAGCTGGACAGCAGCGACCGCACCATGCCGGGCGTGAACGTGCCCTGGCTGGCCATGCCCAACGAGGCCGCCCTCTATGGAGAGACCGGCGGCCAGACTGCCGCGGTGCCGGAGGAAGCCTTGCTGACGCGGGCGCTGCCCACCCACGGGGCGCCCGACCCGGACCAGACCAAAGACGTGCTGCCCGCCGCGGCCCGCCCCCTGCCGGGGGATACCGCCGCGGGCGTGCCGGCTGTGGAGGTGACGGAAAGCGGCGACCACGCCTATTTCGTGCCGGCCAAAGGGTTCGGCACCATTGCCACCCTGCCGGAGGACACCATCTGCCATGCGGAGGTAACTGAGACGCTGGCCCCGGAGGCGGGCGTCGTCAGCACCAGTGAGCAGGCCTGGGCCGCCTGGCTGCACGCGGGCGTCAGCCTGGCGCCCGGCAGCGCCCTGACCCTGGGTGAGGAGTTCCTGTGGCTGGAGGGAGGCGTCAGCGCCGTGTACAGCCCCGGCGAGACCTGCGGCCAATTGACGCTGGTGGCCCTGAGCGGCGGCGACCAGCCCACGCTGGTATACCTGCCGCAGGACATGTTCATCACCGTGACCCAATATGTGGCGGTGGAGGCGCAGCAGGCCCAGGGGGCGCTGGAAGGCACCTTGGACGCGGCCCGCGGCGCCCCGGCCGAGGGATTGGAGGCGCCTTTGGCCGACGCCGTTCCCGGCGAAGGGCTGGTGCCCGTGGTGTACGCCGTCACTTGGAGCGCCGGCTGGTATGCGGTGCCGCCGGGCACGGAGCTGACGGGCCTGGCCGTGGCTTACAACGGCCAGGACGTCGCCGACGAGGCCACGGATTTTGCCAAGCTGCTGAAAAGCTGGAGCCTGGACGAAGCCCTGCTGGCCCAGGAGGCGGAAAAGCTGCCCACCCCGGAGGAACGGGAGGCAGCCGGAGACGCGGCACGCCAGGCCCTGGACAGCGCCTGGGCGCGGCTGATGCTGGCCCGGGTGCTGACGCAGGATGATTTGAACCAAACGGCCTGAGGCGGACGAAAAATGCGGAGAGGAGGGTGCCCGGATGAAAAAGCGCGGATTTACGCTGATCGAGCTGATCGTGGCCATGGTGATGGCCGTGCTGCTGCTGGGCGCCCTGGTGCCGCTGATGACACTGTCCCAGAAATCGAACTACGACGGCCAGCGGCAGACCCGGGTGAACCAGGCGGGCGAGGCCATCTACGAATATGTGGCCGGCCAAATGCGGGCGGCCAACAAGGTGTTCGTGGGCTACGGCGCGCCGGGCGGGACGGACGCCCTGTATCCGGACGATTGGGAAACATGGAACCGCATCACCGTGGACGAAAACGGCCAGCTGGCCGTGAACGGCGCGGCCATCTACCCCGCCGACTACCAGCAGGCCTGCACGCTGCAGCTGAAGGCCCGGGGCCGCGACCGCACGGTGCTAGATCTTTCGGTGCGCCTGGCCGACGCGCGCGGCGAGGGCAACAAGGGGCTGCTGTATGAAAAGGAATCGGCCGTCACCCTGCAGAACCTGACGCTGGACGCCTTTGCCCAGGCCGAGGGGTTGGCGGGCGTGTCCCTGTCGGCGGGAAGGGCCGGCGAGACCGAGGCCGCGGCGGAGGGCTACGGCCCGCTGGTGCTGGACTACAAAGCCGGCGTCAT
>CAJMEU010000075.1 GCA_905212515.1 uncultured Oscillospiraceae bacterium
GTCCGGCATTTATAAAACGTCAGGCCCATGTACCCACAGGTTTTTGTTGTTTTTTTACTGCAAAATGGGCACGGCAGTGCGATCCCCTGCGCGGTGCACTCCTTTTGTGCCCCACGGTCCCCCAGCAGAGCGCGGCGTACTAAGTCAGTCATGGGGGGCCTCCTCTTCTTCCACCTCAATCAGCATCCTCGACAGCTCATCGATTTGCCATTTTTGTTCCGCGTCCCGTGCTGCGTCCCATGCTGCGCCCCGTGCTGCGTCCGATGCTGCGTCCCATGCTGCGGCCAATTGCTCGTCCGACACGTTGCCCCTCAGCCACCCACGTTTTGCTTCGATTGCGTCCCAACTGCGCCGGTCGGTTACACCGGCTTGTGTTAATTCCCGTTCCGCACACCGGCAGGCAAACTCGTGCAACATCGCCGCCTCCACAAAATCCTCGCGCAGTACCAGCCACAGACGGTCGGCAGCAGATACACGGCTAAGGTGCAAGATATCAAGCGCCGTTGCTTTGCCGCCCAGCTTGTCCGCGTATCGTTTAAGCCTGCGTCGGCCTTTTTCCGTACTGCACCAGCATGGGTCCATTGCAAGTACTTGCTCATATGTTACTTCTTTCATTTTTTTCTCCTCCCCGGCCAGCGCGGCCGCCTCTGGTATTACCATTCCTCCGTGTCATACTCTGGATGTTCAGCTGCATGACAGCCCACGCAAATCCACCAGTTTGACGATGTATGCCTCCGGCGTCTGCTCCAGACCGATCTGCCCCTCGCAGCCGTAGTCCCGCAGTCCGTAGTAAGGCGGGCTGGTCACACAGCACCGGCAGCTTGCGGCCGGGAGGGTTTGCAGCATCTCCGTCGCGTCCCCGCATAGGACATGATTCACCGTCTAAGCACCTCCTTCCAGCACACCGGCCCCACGCAGTAGGCGCTGCCGTCCAGCCGCCAGGCGCAGGGGCGGGCGCACCGCCGGCGGCCGGATGGAGCCCGCGGCGGCCTCGCCGTGCGGATCTTGTACAGCAAGTCTCGTTTCTCGTTAAGCGCCGCCTGGTAGGATTTCTCGGCGCCCGACGGGTTTTGCAGGATGTCTTCCACCTCGTCCAAGGGGATGCCCACGGTCTGCGCGATCTCCGCCAGCGTGCGCCGCCGTCCCGCCAGGGCGATCACTTGCCGCACGTAGTTCATGGCTCCACCCCCGCGCGCAGCTGCCTCAGCCCGAAACTCTCCCGATACATGGGCCGGTTCTGCGCGTCGTACAGCAGCACCGTGGCCCAGGGCGCAAGGCGGCTCACAAACACCACCACGCCCGCCGAGGGCACGCGCCCCCGCGCCTCGTCCTTTTCCTCCCGCGTGCCGCCGCCCAGCTTGTCCGGGTAGTCGCCCGGGCCGCGGCTGATATGTACAAACTGCCCGGCTCTGATCGATTCGCTCATAGTCTATCACTCCAATTTCATCTGCGCGCGGTTTTCCAATCTGCGCGCTACCTCGCTGCCCAGCAGCGTTTTGTCCCCGGTCATGGCGGCGATGCAGGTACAGGCCAGGGGGAACAGCACGTCCAGGTCCTGCCCGTCGTTCAGTGCCTTGTGCAGCCGTGCACGGAAGTCTTGGGATACCCGCAGGCCCTCCTGCCACTCCTCCCGCAGCTTTCGGCTCACTTCTGCGCTGCCCGCGGCCTGTTCGTAGGCAGCCCGCAGGCGGCGCTTCTCCCGGGTGGCCGCGCCCTGATCCAGCGCGCCGGACTGGTAATCCCGGTACAAGCTGCGCAGGGATGTATATAGCATCTGCTCATGCAAAGGCGCTTCGGGGGGCATCTGCCCGTTTCTGGCAGTCAACGTTTCGATCTCTTTAAAGGTCATGGCTTCCTCCTTTTGTATCCAGTGAATCCACCTTGTCACCACTCCACTGGTTACGGCGTTTTTGGCTTAACCAAGCCATTTTTCGGGTGTTGTAACCACTGTAACCACTATTTTTGAAATCCTCTATACGCGCGTGACATACACCTCCACATATTTCCATTTATTGGATGTATCTATCGCACTGTATAGTAGTTTGATTTTTTTAGTGGTTACACTGGTTACAGTGGTTACAATGGCTTAACCGCGCCGTTTTTCCGTATCCACTGCCGTCACCACCAGGCAAAAAAGTGGTTACAAGCCAGCCTAATCGGGGATCATTTCCGCCGGCCAGGGGCTGAAATCCTCATCTTTCGGCAGTTTCAGGCAGACGCACCGGGTCACGATGCCATTTACGCGGGTCGTCTTGGTCAGGTGGGGCGGGGCGGGGATCACATGCCCGTGCTGTGCCATCCAGGACAGCAGCGCCTGCGGGTTAAACCCGCCCTCGGCGCACATGGTGTCATACATTTTGCGGATGATATACACCGTGTCAGGGCCCTCCATGCGGCCCCATACGTCGGTCAGGGGGGCGTCCAGGGCGGCGAATTTGTTGGCGTTCTGGCTGACGGCCTCGCACAAATATTGATATCCCCGTTCATGCATGGACACGCTGGCCCGGGTGCGCAGGAACTCTCCGATCTCCGCCACGGTCAACGCCCGGCTGTCTGTGAAGATCCATTCCGTGGCCAGCGCGTCGGCCGTCAGGATCAGCGCCGCGGCCATGGCCTGCTTTTCCGTGGTATCCGTGGCCTCCAGCCGCCCGGAGAAATCCTTGTAAAGTGCCGCCGCCCGGTCCAGCGCACCGTCCGCCTGCAATCGCTCTACGAACAGGCGTCCCGCGTGACCGTGGTGCTTGCGCACCGTGTCCGCAACCCGGCGCGGGTCGCTGAACAACTTTTCCCGGCATTCGATTTCCACGATGCGGTTCACCGCGCCGCCGCCGCTGGATGCGCCCGTGATGGGCATTTCACCGCTGGTCAGGATGCAGTTGGCCCAGGTGGGCGTTCTGTCCACGCCGCCGCCCTTGTTGCCTCTGGTGCGTCCCGCTCCCTCGGACAACATGTAGATGTCCTTATCAAATTGCTTTTTGTCCGCCGTGATCTGCAATTCGTCCAAAATCAGGGGCAGGCTGTTCACGAAGGCGGCCGATTTTTCCCGTCCCACGGCGGTGCTGTTGAAGGTGTGGATGTAGCGGCCGATCTCCGGGCTGGCCCACACGCTGGCGGCCAGCATCAGGCCCACGGTCTTGCCGGCCTCGGTGCCGCCCCACAGGTGGACGAAAAAGGGCAGGCCGCCCAGGGGCTTTACCAGCACGGAGGCGAACGACGCCGCCAGGATCACCCGGGCGTATACGCTTTGCCCGCGTATCTCCCGGGCCAGGGTCAGCCAGTCCTCCGCCCGGCCCTTGGCGTGCACGCTCTCAAAAAACGCGCGAAAGTTGGCGTCCCCGTCAAATACCAGGTCCTCCACGTAGGGGGAAAATCCGGCGCCGTCGATCCAGCCCAGACGGCTCACGCTGCTTTTCTCCGGCAGGCGGTCGTAGTTCAGGGCCTCCACGTCGTAGAAGTACTGCACCAGGTATTTGGCGCTCTCACTGGTCACGGCCACGCCCTGGTTTGCCAGCTCCAGTATTTTGTTGGCACTGGCCAGCACGCCCTTTTCGGCAATGATCCTGCGCCATTGCTTGCCCTTGCGGTAAGCGATCTGCAGCTTCTCCGCCCCCGTGTCGATGTTCGCCAGGCGCAGCACCGGCATGATCGGGTGATTACAGGCCTCCACGTCGGCGGCATAGAGCCCCTCGGTGTGCACGCCGAACTCGTCCGCCACCCACCGGCCGGAATCCAGCTCCAGTTCCTGCCCGTCGAAGGACGTCACATTCGGCACCATGATCTCATTGTTTTTCAGCTTCAGGCTGTCGGTATAAGCCTTGTACAGCTTTTTGAAATTCCGCACCCCCACGGCGGCCGCCTGCCCGGCCACGCGCTCCAGCATCCTGTCGTGGGTGAAGGGGTCGTGCCGCAGCTCGTACACGGCCTCAAAGGGCGCGGTGCTTTTTAAAAAATCCTCTTTTGTATAAGGGGAAATCGTCTCATTTGCGATGGAACTCACCTCCAGGCGTTGGCGTCCAGCCACGCCCATTCTTGTTCAATGCCGCGCAGCGCCGCCAAAAAGTCGTGATGCATGGCGGCGTCTCCCGGTTTAGGGCGCAAACGGTCGGCCTCCTGCTCGTACATGTGCAGCCGGAAGAAGTGGGCGTCCACGGCACGGCAAAGGGCTCTGCGGGCCGCCTGATGCTCCTGCTGCTCACGGGCCAACCGCGCGGCCTGGACCTTGCCAGGGGCCGTTTCCGTAGGCGTCAGGCCCAGGTCGGCCGCCAAGCGCAGCACGGCCTGCGGGAAGGTCAGGCCAAACAGCTGCATCACGAAGCTGAACACGTCCCCGCCCGCCCCGCAGCCGAAGCATTTCCAGCGCCGGCCGTCCGCGTACACGCCAAAGGAGGGCGTGTCCTCCCGGTGGAAGGGGCACAGCATCCGCCCCCGGCGGTCCGGCTTGTAGCCATACAGGGCCAGCACCTGGTACATGGTCGCGCTTTCCTGTATTTGTTTTGCCAGCATCACAGCTCGTTCGCCTCCAGCCTCTCTTTGGCTTCCCGATATAAAATCTCATGGATCAGCGGCCCCGTAGTCTGAGGCGCGCAGAACAACAGCTGGCAGTTATACCGCGCCAGCCAGGCCGTGATGCTGGCTACCAGGGCCGCCGGGGCCATCCGGCTGCGGTATTCGCCGCTGTAGGCCTGCTCCCAGCTGGCCTCTTCTACTAGCAGGTACAATTTGGCCCCGGTGTTTTTAGCCCGCTCAAATTCCCGCTGGAAACGGTCACGGCCTTTTGTGTAGCACTGGCACAGCTCGTCCAGGCTCATCTTGCGCTCTACCGCTACCCGGCAGGCCAGCGTCCAGAAGTCTCCCGTCGGCAGCCGGAACTTGGCCGAGTAATCGCCGAAATCCAGCTTCTGACGCTCCCAGGGGCAGCCCATGCGCCGCAGCCGCAGCCGCAGCCGGGGCGTGTCCTGTTCCCGGGTGTCCACCAGGATCACCATGCTGTCCAGCACAGCCTTTGCCTCTACCGGGTGCATGGTTTAAAAGGGCAGGTCTTCATCGTCGGCCACCACGGCGAAATCACCTGCGCCAGGCTGCACGTCGATGCTCACTGCGTTCTTGTTGGGCTTGTCTTTGGGGATGGTGAATTTCCCCGCCCGCACCGTGTCTACGGCCAAAGCCCGGAAGGGCTGGGTCTTCCAGCCGCTGCGCTCGCCCATGGCCCACTGCTCGTTGCGGAACAAAATACCCAGCAGCTTGCCTTTCAGACCCTTTTCCTCCCAGTCCCAATGGTAGCCCAGGTTGCTGGCTTCCAGGGCCTCGGTGAAACCCTTGAACACGCTCTGCGTCCACGCGTCCTGCTCACTGCCGTCGTCAGTGGGAACATATAAACGCAGCACGCCCTTCCACTTTTTATCCTCGCCGCGCTGTGCGTCGAAGTCCTTCTGATAGTGGCCGACAAAATCTCCCTCGATGATGTCAAAGGCCACCTCCAGGCGGTTAAAGCTGCCGCCGTCCCTTGTCGGATAAGTACGGTTCTCCGCCGCAATAATCTTGCACACATAGGCGCCCACGGGCAGGGCCTCACGCTCTGCCACGGCCTTCACATTGTCCCAATTTGCGGGTTTTTTCATTGCCATCTTCTTTTACTCCTTTTCAGTTTTCAGGGCGTCCAGCCCATAATATGCCCGGATGGCGGTATCCACCGCCTTTAGGTCGTTGTCCATCACCGGCTCGAACAGTTCCATGGGGCTTTTCGCCGTGGTGGTGCCGTCGCTCTGGGTGATAAATTGGTGGTTGCGGCCGTCCGTCTGGCACAGCAGCACAATGGAGAACAGCCCCTCCAGCGTCAGCTTTTCGTCCAGCATCCGGCCGATGGTCTTGGCCTTGACACGCCCGTCCGTCACCTCCACGTGGTGCAGGAAATAGACGATCACGTCCTCGGGCAGCTTTTTAATGACGTGCTGCACCAGGTTGTAGAAGTGCAGGGCCATGTCCGTGAATTTCTGATACCCCACCTCGTTTGCCTTGCCGAACATCTCAAAGCACATCAGGTATTGGCTGTCGTCGATGGCAAACACTTTGCGTTCGCTCTTCGTCAGCCCCGCCATGATCTTGGCGTACTCGTCCGTGTTCGTGCTGGGCAGTTTCTTTTTAAAGGGCAGGGGCTTGCCCGCCACATTGAATATGCCGATCTCCTCCGGGCTAAAATTCCGCAGGCTGGCGCTTTTGCCGCTGCCGCTTTCGCCCAGGATCAAAACCGGGATGCCCATCTGTCAATCCTCCTTGTCGTAGACCACCCACTCCGCCGCCGCCAAAATCAGCCTGCTGGCGATCTGCGTCAGCGACAGGGTGCTTTCGTTGTAAATCTCCACCAGCGCGTTATAGGCCTCTTTATTCAGGCGCACCACCGCGCGGTTGTCCTCCACCGGCTGCTTCTTGCGGCCGGGCAGATAGATATGCCGATCCGTCATGCTCTTCTTCCTCCGTGTGTGTCAGCGGGCACATCTGCCCCCGCTCGTGAAATGGGTCCAGCAGCCACTCGTCCGTCAGCCGGCAGCTGTAACGCTTGAAGTTTTCCTCGCTCCGGCAAAACAGCCGGCAGTATTGGCAGACCGCCTTGTCCTTGGGGAAGCTGATCTGGATGCGCAATTCCAGCCTGGTGTAATAAGGGATGCCGTCCGGGAACTCGCTCATCTTATGTAGGCTCATCCACCAGCACCCCCAGCGCCGCCAGCTCTTCCGCGTAGTCACGCCGACGCAGTTTTAGCTCGATGATCTCGTCGTCGATGTCCTGCACGGCCTCCAGCAGCCGCTCGACCACCGTATCAGCCTGCGCGCGTGTCATTGACATCCACCGCCTTTTGTGTTACATTGTAGGTGCAATATTTGCATGTGCCCTTGACGGGGGTTCCGGCCCTGTCTTGGGCTTTTTTTATGTCCAGCTTGTCCGCCGCCTTGCAGCACTGTAGCGCTGCCGCCGCGTATACGGCCAACATCAGGGCCGATCCCCAGGTGCGCGTGGCGATAAATCCCTCCAGCGCCGCCAGCGTCAGCACCGCCCACAGGCAGCCGGCCAGGCGCAGTAAAAAAGCTTTCACAGGCTCACCTCCGTCAGCAGCGGCGCGGGCTTGCCCCGCACTTCCTCTAGCCGGGCGTTGGCCGCCGCCAGCAAAATGCCGTCGATGCGTTCCGCCGCCCGCGCCAGCGTCCGTGAAAGCTCTTGGCGGTACACGGTGCCGTTGTGCTTGGCCAGCGCGAACAGCGCCTTGTCCATCTCCGGGGTGGTAATTAGGTCAACCCTCGTTTCCATTCATCGTCCCTCCTCAATCCTGATGACTTCGGCCTTGATCATATCCTCCAGCCATTCGTAGAACTTTCCTCGAAAAATCATGGGCACCCGCTGCCTGCCGCGCAGGCAGACGCCAAAGGGGAACTTGCCTTGTTCCAGCCCATCCAATAGAAGCGTCTCGGTGACCGAGACATTGTTGGCCCGCAGCGCCTCGCAGCATTCGTGCACCGTCATTGTGTTCATGGTTTCACCTCACTTTCCGCCCGCCTTGTGCGGGCTTTATGTGTCCTTGGGCTTGCCCGCCTCCCGTGCCCGTGCTACAATGAAGCGGGAAGGGGGTGACATTATGGACCGTATCTCTTTTGCCTCAAATGTCGTTGCTGAAAAAATTCTTGCTGATAATCAGGAAACAGTGTCCAGGCTCGCCGCGGATTTCCGAGCCGCAATCTTATCCGGTTCTCCCTTGGATGGTGTCGTACACAATATGCTTAAAGTATCGATTGCCATATCCACGGGGGCCATATGGGCCACTCTTGAAGAGAAAGGCCTCATTTGGATTGACCGGGATGCACCGCCTTCACTGGAAATTGTGAATGGGAAAGATCGACCTGAATCAGATGATCGGTAGCCTGAATAATATCTTCTGGCGAGATAACCACCCGCCGCCCTTGCAGCTCCAATACAAGGGCGGCAATTTCTTTGGGTTGCCCTTCAAGAATGACCTTCATGGTTTCACCTCTACGAATAGTTTTGCTGTTGAGCACTATTAGTGCTCAAAATCGGCAAAAAAAATAGCTTGCACAGACTTGTGGTAATATTGCGCAATGCGAACCTTTATCTCATCGCGCGGAATGCGGTCTCCCCGTTCATACATTGCCAATGCTGAGCGACTGATGCCCAGAGAAGCCGCGACTTCCGCGGCATTCTGGGAGCCGCGAAGCGTACGTAAAACGGTACCAATTTGTTTCCCATTCAAAACTTTCACCTCCTTGTGAGCACTTTTGGTGATTCCAATTATGCACTATTTGTGCTCAAAAAGCAAGAGAAAATATGCACAAATAGTAATCAAAATTTTTGAGCACTTTTTGTGCAATATAGGGCTTGCGCCTGTGCACGAAATGTGATACTCTAAAGATACCAAAGATGAGGTGAGAACATGGCCAGTTTCTCTGAACGATTCAAACAACTTCGCCAGGAACGCGGGCTGACCCAGCAAGAACTAGCGGATGTGCTGAAAATATCGAAAAGCAGCGTTAATATGTATGAGCGGGGAGAGCGTGAACCGGGCTTCGAGACATTGGAGGCGATTGCGGATTTCTTTAATGTAGATATGAATTTTCTGCTGGGGAAAAGCCCAGTGGAGAATCGCATGCTGGAGGACCCCCTCGCCGGCCAGCTCTTCGCGGCCTACGGTGAGGTGAAAAAGGAGTTCGACCAAGACGACATCGATGACATCAAGATGTTTATGTCCATGGTCGCAGAACGGAAAAGGAAGAAAAAAGGGAAGGAGTAATAAGGTCATGCGTGCGGCAGTTGATATTGAGACACTTTATGAGGACTTGAGCGAATTGGGTGTTGATGTCTTTTCCTGCCAGCTTTCCAAATTTGAAGCGATGGCTGAACCAGAGGGCTATCTCGGCGTCGATTATTCCAAAATACAAAGCGAAGCGCAGGAGCGCGAAATCCTCATCCACGAGGAGGGGCACTTCGCCACCAATACCTTTTATACCTATGACAGCCCTTTTACCATCCGCCAGCACCAAGAGAATATCGCCATCCGCCACGGATATAAAAAATATTACAGCCTGGAAAAACTTCTCGCAGCCATGGAGGAGGGATATACTGAGGTATGGGATTTGGCCGAGCACTTCGGCGTCTCGCAGGAGTATGTGCGGGAGATGTTGACCTATTACACCGGCGCCTGCGGCGTGGATTTCGCAAAGGAGCTGGCCATCCGCCGCCGGGATCGCGCCTTGTCTGAGGACCCTATTGCGCCGGAAACCTTGGAGCAGCTCAAAAGGGTAGGGGCGTCCTACTACGGCCCACTCACCGAAACAGACGCACAGGATATCCTGAGCCTGGAGGCATTCGTGCGGCAAAAGAAAGCAAAAAAATAAGCGCCCTGTTAGAGCGCTGTTCATTCCAATAAGATGGGTTCTTGTTCAAGTTCGAACTGGGCTACATGTTGGCGGATCAGGCGGGTCACTTCGGCGTTTCTGCTGCGGTCTTCATATTTGGCCACATAGTCTAATTTTTTCAGCAATTCTTTATCTATTCTAACAATAAATGTCGCTTCCTCCACAAAATACACCGCCTTCCTCTTGTCAATAATATATCCAAATGATATCATTATGATATGGATGATATTGAAACGATATCACAAAATTTAAGAGGAAGCAGATTGGATCAGGTAAAAGGGTCAAATACCGGTATATTCTTCTTCAGTAATTTCACCAAACTCTTTTTCAAATTGTTGCACATGCTGCCGCAATGTCCAAATGATTTCCGCATTGCGTGTTCTCCCGTAGTAAGAGGAGATATAATTTAACTTACCGGCCAGATCAGGATGCAGTTTTAAGGTGAAGTTCACATCATCATTTTTATACATCTCAAGGAAACCCTCCTAACAATACAATATCCTTAGTATACGTTGTTCTGCGGATTTCGGCACCTCAAAATCACCTGATGGGTATCTGTAAAGTGTTGAAAAATGTCGAAAAAGGTGAATTGATAGCGGATTCGTAAGAGAGGATAGTGAGAATGAAACACAAATCAATAAAAAGCCTAGTGGTGGGTGTCGCGTCCTTCGTGGGTCTCATGGTTGTGCTTCCTCAATATCAGCCCAGCGTGGCAGAGACATCGCGGCCCTTGCAAACTGCTGCCTCATCTTTGGTGGCCAGCAATGCGCCGGCACAGTTACCGGCGGAATCTACATTTCAAATAGATTTCATCGATGTGGGCCAAGCTGACAGCGCCTTGGTGCGCTGCGATGGCCACGCCATGCTGATTGACGGCGGGAACGTGGCCGACAGCAGCCTGCTGTATACCTATTTGAAAGATAGGGCATTGGATCATCTCGGCTATGTAGTCGCCACCCATCCCCATGAAGATCATATCGGCGGCCTAGCCGGTGCCCTGAGCTACGCCACGGCGGATACGGTGCTGTCACCTGTAACGCAGTATGACGGCGATGCCTTTGCTGATTTCAAAAAGAAAGCAGGCACGTTGCAGGTGCCCGCAGTAGGGGATTCTTTCGATTTGGGGTCGGCCACAGTACATATCCTGGGCCTGAACGCAGGTGAGGGAAACGATACGTCCATCGTCATGAAACAACAATAAGGGCAAACATCATTCTTGTTCACCGGCGATGCAGAATATGCCGCCGAGCAGGTGGTGATGGACAGTGGCCAGGATTTGTCCGCCACGGTGCTGAAAGTAGGCCACCATGGCAGTAGCACCAGTACGTCCTACCATTTTCTGCGTGAGGTCATGCCGCAATATGCCGTGATTTCCGTGGGCAAGGATAATGCTTATGGGCATCCGGATGAAACGGTGCTCAGCCGTCTGCGGGATGCTGGCGCCGAGGTGCTTCGCACAGATTTGCAGGGGGACATCATTTGTACGTCCGATGGCCGCACGGTTACTTTCACCACCGAGAAAGAGGTGGAATCCCCCACCAACCCCACAGAGGCCGATGGCAGCGGGCAAATGGCACAGCAGCCCGCATCTGTGCCCGCGGGACAATATATCGGCAACCGCAACAGCTATAAATTCCACCGTATCACCTGCAGCACCTTGCCCAAGGAGAAGAACCGTATCTATTTTAACAGCAGAGAAGAGGCCGTCGCCGCAGGGATGCAGCCCTGTAAACGCTGTAACCCCTAATTGGATAACCGTCCGTAAAAAACGGATGTTATAGGAGGAAAAGAAAATGAAAAAATTGATAGACACACTCTCCACTTTATCCGTCTTATTATCTTTAACAGCTTGCGGAGGTTCTAGCTCTGCGGCCGCACAGTCCGGTGCGCCCGCACCGGCTGTATCCTCCAGCGCATCCCCTGCGGAAAGTAAATCTGGAGCAGCGCCACAGCCTAAGGCCGAAGAAGCAGTGGTAGCAGAACAGGTGCTTGTTGATCAGGACGGCATCAAGATTACCGCAACGGGACTGGACCTGAAAGGCGTGATGGGCCCTGAAATGAAGGTGCTTATTGAAAATCAAGGCGAGAAAGATATTACGGTGCAAGTACGGGACATGTCTGTCAACGGCTATATGGTCGACACTTCAATGTCGGCCGAAGTGGTAGCGGGCAAAAAAGTAAATGACAACATTACTTTTTTCAAAAGTGATATAGAAGAGTGTGGCATCAGTGCTTTTGCGGACATGGAGTTCCGTTTCCACATTTTTTCCACGGAGGATTGGAGCTCTGTGCTGGATACAGACATTATCCAAGTGCAGACTTCCCTGGCTGGCACCCATACCCAAACATATGATGATTCTGGAGAAAGTGTATTGGACCAGGATGGAATTAAGATCGTGTACAAAGGCATGGAGGACAGCCTAATGGGACCCTCGATGATGTTCTACATCGAAAATAACACAGATACAAAAATCACTGTGCAGCAGCGCAGCATGTCCATTGATGGCTTCATGATTGACGGTATCTTCTCACCGGAAGTCATGCCGGGCAAACGGGCAATCCAGGGAATCACGATCTTTAATTCTGATCTCGAGGATAATGGTATTGAGACGCTGACCAGCGCGGAACTCAGCTTCCATATCTTCCAGTCAGACAACATGCAGGGACTTTTGGACTCAGATATGATTACCATCACGCTTTAAAAAAGAACGGCCCGCATCTGCGGCGGGAACATATAAGATTACTACCTGAGAACGAAGAATAAAAAACAAAAAATCCCCCGCCGGGTGCAACCGGCAGGGGATAGAAATAGGGAGGGCTTTGTGTGAATTGCCTCAGGTGCCGCCGGGAAATCCCGGACGGTTCTCTCTTTTGCAATTACTGCGGCAAGCGGCAGGCGAACGCGCCCCCTCGAAGCCCCCGCCGGACGCGCCGGCCGAACGGGACGGGCAGCGTTTATAAGCTGAAGGGGACACGCGCAAAGCCGTGGGTCGCATGGAACAAAAAGGTGATCGGCACCTTCGCCACGCCCTCCGAGGCCACGCTGGCCCTGGATGATTACAACAAGCACAATATGCCGGCCGACGTCTATACCTGCACCCTGGGTGATGTGTACGGCCTCTTTTTAAAGTCGGACGAATACCAAAAGCTGACGGAAAAGGGAAGGGAGGGCCTGAGGGTGGCGTGGGGCCGCTTTTCGCCCTTGGCGGATCGGCCGGCAAGGACCCTCGGCACGGAGGACTTTCAGTCCATCATCCGCAGCGCCATGAAACTGCCGCAGTACAAACCCTTGACGCCGGCTGAATACAGGGCGTTGCCGCCGTCCAAGCAAAAGAAGTATGACGCCCTCACGGCCACGCCGCCGGAACCTCTGGGCTATGACGCAAAAGCGCGCATGAAGCAGCTTGCAGTCCATCTTTACCGGGTCATGATTCGTTTAAAGCTGGTGGATACCAACTACGGGGAGCTGATCGTGCTGCCCCGGGCCGCAAAGCCGTCAAAGCGCAATTTTACCGGGGAAGAGCAGGCCGCCCTGCGGGCCAACGACGCCGACGATACCGTCAAGATGATCTTGATCATGGTGGACATGGGATTGCGGATTGGAGAGCTGCTCACGCTCCCCCAAAGCAGGGTAGACCTGGACGGCGGCGTGATCACCTGGGGCAGTAAAACGGAAGCCGGCAAAGACCGGCCGATCCCCATTCCCGCCGCCACCCGGCAGTATGTGGACTATTTCTATGCCCAGGCAAGCCCCGGCGGGCTGCTGGTCACCCGGGACGGGAAAAAGATATCGGAGGACTACTTCCGAAAAAAGATGTTTTATCCAACGCTGGATCGCCTGGGAATCCAGTACAAGGAGAGCGGCCGGAACGTCCTGACGCCGCACCGCGCCAGGCACACCTTCATTGCCGACGCGGTCAAATCCGGCGTGGCGCCGGAAGCTCTCAAAACCGTGGCGGGGCACTCCAAATACTCCACTACCATTGACAAATATAACGACGATGTGGATGTGGAATACCTGAAAACAGAGCTTGCCAAAAAGACGGTTTAACCATACTAACTTTTAACTAACTTCTAACAAAATGCCTGTAAAGCGGCTTTCTTACTAGGTTTTATGGTTCCTTGGTAAGGATGAGGTCTCCAGTTCAAATCTGGATAGCAGCTCCAGGAAAACGCCCGTAAACCTTGTGTTTGCGGGCGTTTTTAGTTGTTTTGATCATGGATTAGGTCAGTTTACAAGGAACTACACGCAGACCGTGAAACGGGCTGCTGACA
>CAJMEU010000076.1 GCA_905212515.1 uncultured Oscillospiraceae bacterium
TCTTTCCCTTTAGAGCTTGTCTAAAAAACTGTTATCCAATGAACATCGCGTCCCCAAAGCTGAAAAAGCGATATTTTTCCTCCACTGCCACCTGGTAAGCACGCATGGTGTTCTCATAACCGCAGAAGGCGGCCACCAGCATGATGAGCGTGGATTCCGGCAGGTGGAAATTGGTGATCAGGCCGTCGACGGCCTTGTATTCATAGCCGGGATAGATAAAAATATCCGTATCCCCGCTGCAGGCCTGGATGCGGCCATAAGTGGTCGCGGCGGCCTCCAGCGTGCGGCAGCTGGTGGTCCCCACCGCGATCACCCGGTGTCCGGCGGCCTTGGTATCGTTGATCTGTTTGGCTGTGGCCTCGTCGATACTGTACCATTCGCTGTGCATCTTGTGGTCCAGGATATCGTCCTCTTTCACCGGGCGGAACGTGCCCAGGCCCACGTGCAGCGTCACCTCGGCAAAGTCGATGCCGTTTGCCCGCAGGGTATCCATCAGCTCAGGGGTGAAATGAAGGCCCGCCGTGGGCGCGGCCGCACTGCCCAGTTCCTTGGCGTAGACCGTTTGGTATTGGCTTTGGTCTTCCAGCTGCTTTTGGATGTAAGGCGGAAGGGGCATCTTGCCGAAAGTATCTAATTTTTCATAAAGCGTGTCCGCGTCCGTGAATTGAAATTCGACCAATTTGTTCCCGTCCATCCTGGTCTGGCGGATGACGCCGGTGAGCGAGCCGTCCCCGAACACCACCTCATTGCCCACGTGCAGGCGCTTGCCAGGCTTTGCCAGGCACTCCCACACATCGCCGCGCTCCTGCCGCAGCAGCAGCAATTCGCACACGGCGCCCGTTTCCTTCTTATGGCCGATGAGACGGGCCGGCAGCACCTTGGAGTTATTCACCACTAAGAGGTCGCCCGGCTGCAACAGGCGGGGCAGGTCGCGGAACACCATGTGGCGCACGCCGCCGTCCTGGCGGTCCAGGCACAGCAAACGGGCCGCGTCCCGCGGGGTGCAGGGCTCTTGGGCGATAAGCTCTTTGGGCAGGTCAAAATAAAATTCACTCTTCAGCATGTTTCTCTTTCCTTTGCCTTTGGTTGACTTTCTATACGGTGCATGGTATCATAATTCAGTGCAATAAAGTCTTAAATTACAGGGGTGGACAGGCTTTTGCGCAACTTATATATTATATTGCAAAACTGGGCGTTTTTCAAGGTTTTACCGGGTATGTTTTGCCGGTTTGTCACCAAATTTGTGAAAAAGCCATACAATGGCGTGGGCAGAGAAAGGAAGGTATGATGATGAAACAGTACAATGTGGGCGTGGTGGGCGCCACCGGTATGGTGGGGCAGCGGTTCGTATCTTTGCTGGAGGGGCATCCCTGGTTCCGTTTGGCGGTGGTGGCCGCCTCTCCCCGTTCCGCGGGGAAAACTTATGAAGATGCAGTGGGCAGCCGCTGGGCCATGCCCTCCCCCATGCCGGAGGAGGCGAAAAAATTGGTCGTGATGGACGCCGCGGATGTGGCGGGCGTCGCAGCCAGGGTGGATTTTATCTTTTGTGCAGTCGATATGAAAAAAGAGGAGATCAAAGCGCTGGAAGAGGCCTATGCCAAGGCAGAGTGCCCGGTGGTGTCCAACAACAGCGCCAACCGCGGCACGCCCGACGTGCCCATGGTGGTGCCGGAGATCAACGCGGATCACATCGATGTCATCCCCTTCCAGCGGCGGCGCCTGGGCACCAAGCGGGGGTTTATTGCGGTCAAGTCCAATTGTTCACTGCAAAGCTATGTGCCCGCCCTGCACGCGCTGATGGCTGATTTTGGTGTTAAAGAGTGCCTGGTGTGCACTTACGAGGCGATCTCCGGCGCAGGCAAGACGTTTGACACCTGGCCTGAAATGATGGATAACTGCATCCCCTACATCGGCGGCGAGGAGGAAAAGAGCGAACAGGAACCGCTGAAGCTGTGGGGCCATCTGGAAAACGGCGTTATCGTGCCCGCGCAAAGCCCCTCCATCACCGCGCAATGCCTGCGCGTAGCCTGTACGGACGGCCATATGGCGGCCGTGTTCGTCAGCTTTGACAAAAAGCCTACCCTGGAAGAGATCAAGGAAAAATGGGCCGCTTTTTCCGGCCCCGCGCAAAGTTTGGGCCTGCCCAGCGCCCCCAAACAATTCCTGCACTATTTCGAGGAGGCCGACCGGCCCCAGACAAGGCTTGACCGGGACACCGAGCACGGGATGGCCGTGTGCATCGGCCGGCTGCGCCCCGACACCCAATACGATTATAAGTTCGTGTGCCTCTCGCACAACACGCTGCGCGGCGCGGCCGGGGGCGGCGTGCTGCTGGCCGAGCTGCTGGCCGCGAAGGGGTACCTGGACTGATCAGAAAGCGAGAGAACTGCCGTGAAGAAAGCGATTTTCACCGGCTCCTGCGTGGCGATCGTCACACCCATGCACGCCGACGGAAGTATCAATTTTTCGGCATTGAAAAATCTTCTGGAAGTACAAATCGCAAGCGGTACAGACGCCATCTGCATCTGCGGCACCACCGGTGAAGCCTCTACGCTGACGGATGAGGAGCATCTGGAGGCCGTCAGCTTCACGGTGGACACGGTGGCCCATCGCGTGCCGGTGATCGCCGGCACCGGCTCCAACGACACGCGGCACGCCATCGCCATGTCGCGCCAGGCCAAAAGCCTGGGGGCGGACGCGTTGCTGCTGGTAACGCCCTATTACAACAAAACCAGCCAGGACGGGCTGATCCGCCATTTCACCTCCATTGTGGACGCCGCATGTTTGCCGGCCATCCTCTACAATGTGCCCTCCCGCACTGGTGTCACCATCAAACCGGAAACGTACGCCATATTGGCGCGCCATCCGCTGATCGTGGCCACCAAGGAGGCCAGCGGAGATTTGGCGGCCATTGCCCGCACCGCCGCCTTATGCGGGGAGGAACTGGGCCTTTATTCCGGCAACGACGACCAGATCGTGCCGATCTTATCCCTGGGCGGGCTGGGCGTTGTCAGTGTGCTGGCCAATGTGGCCCCTGCAGTGACGCATCGCATGTGTCAGCTTTATTTTGAGGGCAATGTGGAGGCCAGCAGGGCTTTGCAGCTTGCCTATATGCCGCTGATCGGCGCGCTGTTCAGCGATGTGAATCCCATTCCCGTCAAGGCGGCGCTGGATTTGATGGGCCTGGAGGGCGGCCCCTGCCGCCTGCCGCTGGCGCCTTTGTCCGCGGCGTTGACCCAGCGCCTTCGGCAGGAATTGGCCGCCTGCAGCCTGCTGGAACGCTCTTGAAACCAACAACCGCTTGCCTCTTGGTTTGGGCAAGCGGTTGTGTTATACTAGAGGAAAGGACGGTTTTTGTCGATGAAACGTCTGGTGGTACAAGGTGCGTTGGGCCGCATGGGACAGTTTGTCTGTGCCATGGCCGCTCAGGACTCTCGTTTTTTGCTCGTCGCCGGCGCGGACCGCAGCCTGGGCGCTTTTGGTTCCGCACCCATTTATTCTGTACTTTGCGATTTGCCGGATGCCGACGTATTGGTGGATTTCTCCTCCCCCGCCGCCTTGGAGAACACGCTGGCCTGGTGCACGCGCACGAAAACCGCCTGTGTGCTGTGCACCACCGGCTACTCGCCCCGGCAAATGGATGCTGTGCGTGAGGCCGCACAGGCGATCCCCATCTTTCAAAGCGCGAACATGTCCCTGGGCGTCCAGGTGCTGGCCCGCCTGGCCCGGCAGGCGGCCGTCCTGCTGGGCCCCGGCTTTGACATCGAGATCGTGGAAGCGCATCACAAGGAAAAAAAAGACGCCCCCAGCGGCACGGCTCTGCTTTTGGCCGGCGCTGTGGAGGATGTTTCGCCTCATACCCTTATTTATGGCCGCGGCCCCGGCGAAGCGCCCCGCATACCGGGCGACGTAGGCATTCATGCCGTGCGGGGCGGCACCATTGCCGGTACTCATACGGTGCTGTTCGCCGGACCATGTGAGACCCTCACCCTCACCCACAGTGCCCAGTCGCGGGAGGTATTTGCCGCCGGCGCCCTGGTGGCCGCTGATTTCCTCGCGGGGAAACCTGCGGGTTATTATACAATGGAGGACCTGATCCCATGACATCTTCCCCGCATCCCCGGCGGCCGCAGCCGTCCGGCCGCACCCGTGAAGCACAGCGCCGCCGGCGCGCTAAAAAGCGCCGGCAGGCCCGTCTGCGCGTTTTTTTCACCGGTTTTGCCTGCCTGGCCTTGATCGCTGCACTGGCCACCACAGGCGCAGCCCTGTGGAAGAAATATCTGCCTGCGGTAGAAGCCACGGCCAGTGCGGACGGCAGCCTGTCTGCAGCGCTGCCTGCGGCCCCTTCTTTGCCGCCGCCAGATCCGCAGCCGGTGATCTCCACGGTGAAGTTTTCCGCCACGGGCGACAACCTGATCCACGACGGCATCTATACCCAGGCGCGTCAGCGCACACAGGACGGCAGCTATGATTTTGGCCCGCTGTACGAAAATCTGCGGGGCTTTTACGCGGGGTTTGACGTAAATTGGATCAATCAGGAGACACTGGTGACGGATGAGCTTCCACCCTCCTCCTATCCGCAGTTCTGCACGCCCGCCGCCTGCGGCCAGGCGATTTACGATCTGGGCATGCGCGTGATCGCCATGGCGAACAACCACACCTACGACAAGTATGCCGAGGGCATCGCCGCCACGCTGCGCTTCTGGGATTCCATGCCCGACGACGTGGTGACCACCGGCCTGTGGGCCGATCAAGCGGATTACAGCCGCATCCCCATGCACGAGGTGAACGGCGTCAAGATCGCCTATCTGGCGTATACCCAATACACGAACGGCCTGCCCATCCCGCAGGGCGCCGCGGCCCATATGATCCTTACCGAACAGGAAGATGTGATCCAGCGGCAGGTGGAACTGGCGCGCCAACAAGCGGACGTCGTGGTGGTGGGCTGCCATTGGGGCACCGAGGGCAGCCATACCATCCACGACAGCCAACGCGCCCTAGGCCAAAAACTGGCCGATTGGGGGGCGGATGTGATCATCGGCACCCATCCGCATATGGTGCAGGGCATCGATATGCTCACCAGTGCCGACGGCCGCAGTGTGCCCATCGCCTATTCGCTGGGGAACTTCGTTTCCACCCAAATGTATGCGGACAACATGATCTCGTACATCTTTACCTTTGATATCACCAAAACCACCCAGCCCGACGGTACCTCGTCCATTGCCATTGACCATGTGCGGGCGGTGCCGGCCGTGACCCATTACGATGCAGGCTATAAAAACGTACGGGAGTACCTGCTGCGGGATTATACCCCGGAACTGGCGGCCGCCCACGGCTGTCGGGCGAATTCCCCGGCCTTCAGCTATGATTACATCCGACAGGTGCTGGCGGACAATATTGAACAGCAATATATCCAATGGGATTGACACGGAGGCTTCCCCGGCTTTGGCCGGGGATTTTTTTATTGTGGAGCAATAAAAAAACAGCCACAGGCTATTTTTCGGTCATGTGGGCCGCCCTCTCCGCGGCCATAGGAATTGCTTGGCAATAAAAAGCAGGAAGAAAAGCGAACCCGGTGGGAACAAAGGCAGACCGCCTCTCCCCGGGAAGAAAGTTCTGCTTTCGGTCCATTTTGTGGATTTTGCACACGCGGCAGTGGGAACGGCGGAAAAGGCCGGGTCATAAGATGGGGTACGGAGCGCTCTGAATCACATAAGAGAGGAGCTTTTTCAATGGATTATGAAACCAGGCCGCTGGCAATCGCCTCTGTGCCGATGCAAAAATTTGAAAAGCTGTATCCCCCGGCAATGGCCCTGGCGCGCGGAACCTTGTTCAGCGCTTTGGACCTGCCCTTTAAAGGAGGCGGCGGCAAATGAATTGCAGTATGCAAGAACTGGAAGAACTGAGCTTTGCCCTGGATGAATTGAGGCTTTTTCTGGATACGCATCCGCAGAACGCCGCTGCCCTGGATTTTTACAATCAGGTACAGCGTCAGCGCGAGGCCTCTATGATGAATGCACAGGCACGTTTTGGGCCCTTGGCTTTTTATCAGAAAACCAGCCCGACGAGCTGGGAATGGGTAGAACAGCCCTTCCCCTGGGAAATGGAGGAATGAGCGATGTGGAGTTATGAAAAACGTCTTCAAATCCCGCTGAAGATCAAAACGCCCAATGCCGCTGCGGCAAAGGTCATCATCAGCCAAACAGCGGGGACGGACGGCGAACTGGGCGCCAGCATGCGCTATCTCTCTCAGCGCTATTCCATGCCCTGGCGCAATATCGCCGGACTGCTGACAGACATCGGTACCGAAGAACTGGCTCATCTGGAGATGGTCAGTGCCATCGTTTACCAGCTCACCAAAGATCTGCCTATCGAAGAGATCAAGAAAAATGGTTTCGATAACTATTTTGTCGACCATACGGCCGGCGTTTGGCCGCAGGCGGCCTCCGGCACGCCGTTCAATGCCCTGACCTTCCAAAGCAAAGGTGATGCCATTACCGATCTGCACGAGGACATGGCGGCCGAACAAAAAGCGCGCACCACCTATGACAATATTCTGCGCCTGGTGGACGACCCGGATGTGATCGCGCCGATCCGTTTCCTGCGCGAGCGTGAGGTCGTGCACTACCAGCGCTTCGGCGAAGCCTTGGAAAACGCAAAGGAGCGTATGGACTCCCGCAATTTCTATGCCTTTAACCCCGAGTTCGACCGCTGAATATATTGAAAAGCGCCGGCAAATACCGGCGCTTTGCTTTATTTTGGCTTACAGGGAAACCTTATGATAAACTTTCTTGCCTTTTTTGATGACGATACCTTCCTGCAGACGCGCTACGTCCACGCTGGCCGTAGGGTCGGCCACCTTCTCGCCGTCGATGGAGATTCCGCCCTGCTGCACCAGGCGGCGGCCCTCCCCTTTACTGGGGGCCAGTTTCGCAGCCACCAGAAGGTCCAGTACCGTTACCTTGCCGTCCTGGATCAGTGCGGAGTCCAGCACGGTGGCAGGCATATCAGCCGCGTCCACCTCGCCGCTGAACAGCGCACGGGCGGCGCTTTGCGCTTTTTCCGCCTCTTCCTCGCCGTGCACCATTTTGGTCAGCTCGTAGGCCAGCACCTCTTTGGCTTCATTGATGCGGCCGCCTTCCCAGCGGTCCATCTCGTCAATCTGCTCCAGCGGAAGGAAAGTCAGCATACGGATGCACTTCATCACGTCCGCGTCATCCACATTGCGCCAGTACTGGTAGAAATCATAGGGGCTGGTCTTATTGGGGTCCAGCCACACCGCATTACCGGCAGTCTTGCCCATCTTGTTGCCCTGCGAATCGGTCAGCAGCGTAATGGTCATACAATGGGCGTCCTTGCCCAGCTTGCGGCGGATCAGCTCAGTGCCGCCCAGCATATTACTCCATTGGTCGTTTCCGCCGAACTGCATATTGCAGCCGTTGTGCTGGAACATATAGTAGAAATCGTAGCTCTGCATGATCATATAGTTGAATTCCAGGAAGGACAGGCCTTTTTCCATGCGCTGCTTGTAGCAGTCTGCCCGCAGCATATTATTGACAGAGAAGCAGGCGCCCACCTCCCGCAGCAGTTCCACATAATTCAGATCCAGCAGCCAGTCGGCGTTGTTCAGCATCCGGGCTTTGCCCTCGCCAAACTCAATGAACTTTTCCATCTGGCGCTTGAAGCAGGCCGCATTGTAGTCGATATCCTCTTTGGTCAGCATTTTGCGCATGTCCGTGCGCCCGGAGGGGTCGCCGATCATGGTGGTTCCCCCGCCGATCAGCGCGATGGGTTTGTTGCCCGCCATCTGCAGGCGTTTCATCAAGGTCAGCGCCATAAAATGGCCAGCTGTCAGACTGTCCGCTGTACAGTCGAAGCCAATATAAAAGGTCGCCTTCCCGTTGTTGATCCACTCACGGATCTCCTCTTCATTGGTCACCTGGGCGATCAGCCCGCGGGCCACCAGCTCTTCATAGATCTGCATGTTTTTCTCCTTTTCCTTTTTCTTTGCGGCAAAGGGATAGAAAAAGCCCCCTGCCAATTGCTTGGCAGAGGGCGAACGATCGCGGTACCACCTCTGTTTGCCGCCTCCTCACGGAAACGGCCTCTGCGTGTCAAACAACACGTCCAGCGCTTTAACGGGCGCACCCGTCAGGTCCTACTGGGCAAACGCCGTTCAGCCTGCCGCTCGGGGATGTATTCACCGCGCCCGCCGCTCCCCTTTTCACCAGCCAGGGGTTCTCTGTGCCGACGCCATGCGGTTACTGGTTCCCGTCATCGCATTTCCATAATGCTTATGATACACGCACTTTCAGAAAAAGTCAAGTGGCCAAGGCCAGCATTTCCCGCGCGTTGGCAAGGGCCAGCTCCGTCACCTTATCGCCGCTGATCATGCGCGCCAATTCTTGTACCCGGGCTTCATGGCTGAGGCTGGTGATGCGTGTAAAGGTCCGCTCCGCCTCCACATACTTCTGGATCAGCAGATGTTCGTCCGCCAGGGCGGCGATCTGCGCCGTATGGGTGATGCAGATGACCTGCCGCCCGTGGGAAGTCTGCTTTAACTTCTCACCAATGCGTGCCGCCGCCAGGCCGGACACGCCGGTGTCGATCTCGTCGTAGATGACAGTGGGCAGGTCGTCCTTATCCGCCAAGGCGCTCTTTACCGCCAGCATAATGCGGGACAGTTCGCCGCCCGAAGCGATCTTCGCCAGGGGTTTGGGCTCCTCGCCGGGGTTGGTGGAGATGTAAAACTCCACGCTGTCCTGCCCCAGGGAAGCCAGTGGGCCGCGGCGGTGCTGTAAGGCAAAACGTATGCCCGGCATGTTCAAAAAGCGCAGTTCTTCCGTGATCTGTTTTTCAAACCTTGCGAAGGCGTCCAGACGGGTCTGTGTCAGCGCCTCCGCCAATTCCTTTGCCTGGGCATACAGGCTATTTTGCTGCTCGTACAACTGGTTCAGGCGCTCTTCTCCCGATTCGATGCTCTCCAATTCGCCCCGCGCCCTGTCTAAGTAGGCCAGTATGGCAGGAATGTCATCGCCGTACTTCTGGCGCAGTTTATAGATCAGGTCCAGCCGTTCCTCCACCTCGTCCAGCTCCCGCTGGTCGAATTCGAAGCTGCCCAGCCTGTCCGCGATCTCGCTGGCCGCGTCCCGGGCCGCGTAATAAAGATCACCTACCTGTTCAGACAGCGGCGTCAGTTCCTGGGCAAAGGCGCTGATGCTGTCCAGTGCCGCCGAAGCGCCGCCCAGCAGTTCACAGGCGCCCAGGCTGTCGTCATCCGCGCCGGAGAGCGCCAGATAGGCCGCGCTCAACTGTTCGGTGATGCGCTGGGCGTGCAGGATCACATTGCGGCGCTCCGAGAGGGCCTCCTCTTCACCGGGCTGCAGGTCTGCCAGCTCCAGCTCGTCGATCTCGAACCGCAGTAATTCCACCCGGCGCGCTTTTTCGTCCTCGTCCATGTTCAGCGCGTCCAACTGCCTTTTTACACTGCACAGCTCCCGGTACACTTTATAATAGGCCTGATGCTGGGCTTTGTTTTGCGCAAAGGAATCCAGCACCGTGATGTCGGTGGCCGGCGCCATCAGGCTTTGGTTGTCGTGCTGTCCATGGATGGCGATCAGCCCCGTGCACACATCCCGCACCACGGCGGCCGTCGCCGGCATGCCGTTGATGCGGCAGGTACTTTTTCCGTCGGCCGATATCTCCCGGTACAGCAGCAGCTCGTCCCCCGCCTCATAGCCGGCCTGTTCCAACTTGGCCTTGGATGCAGCGCTCAGCGCGCGGAAAGTGGCCCAGATCTTCGCCTTCGGCGTGTGGCTGCGCACCAGCTCCCGCGAGGCGCGGTTGCCTAAAATGGCGTTGATAGAGTCGATGAGGATGGATTTGCCCGCACCTGTCTCGCCGGACAGCACATTCAGGCCATCGCGGAATACCGCGGTGGCCTTCTCGATGACCGCCACATTTTCAATGGTGATCTCGCACAGCATCCCAACCCCTCCTTTTTTCATCAGCGGTTCATGTATTCGGCCAACTGCCCGGTCATCCGCTGCGCCGCTTCTTCGGTGCGCATGAGGATGAGAAACGTGTCATCGCCGGACAAGGTGCCCACCACATCGTCCCAGGTCATGGAATCGAATACCTCGCAGGCGGCGTTGGCCATGCCGCTGTAGCATTTTACCAATACAAAATGGCCGGCATAATCCACTTTCAGCACCGATTCACGGAAGATCATCTCAAACCGGCCCGGCGAATGGGCATTCTTGCCCGTACCCGCGGCGGACACATAGCGATACTTGCCCACACCGGCCGACACCTTGATCAGCCCCAATTCCCGTATATCGCGCGATACCGTGGCCTGCGTCACATGATAGCCGGCCTCCCGCAGGGAAGCCATCAGCACCTCCTGACGGTCGATGGGCTCCCGCTCGATCAATTCTAAAATTTTTGCCTGCCGGGCGTTTTTCATACTTACCTTCCTTTGAGCTTGGTGTCGATGGCTTCGAACTGATCTGCCTCGTTGAAGCAGATCAAAGAAATGTACTTGTCGCTGAGGGCGATGTCGATCACGTCCTCCCTGGAGATAGACTGCTCCGGCTGGCCGTCGCAGGACATCAGGATACTGCCGTGGGCCGGGGATTCAGCCGTGACGCGCAGCCGCCGTTTGGCGGAAAACACCATGGGCGGCGTGTGCATGCTGTGGGCACACAGGGGCGTCATCACAATACCGTCGATACGGGCGTCCAGAATGGGACCGCCGGCAGACAGGGAATAAGCAGTGGATCCTGTGGGTGTGGCGATGATCACGCCGTCACCCAAATAGTGGTTCACCAGGATGTCGTCGCAGTAAATATGGATATCCGCCGTTTGTCCCAGCGTCTGTTTGGAGATGACCACATCGTTCAGCGCCATTTGGCGGAACGTGCTGCGGCCCCGCACCTGTACAGACAAGATTGCGCGCCGGTCCAGCGTGTATTCGCCCTTGACCAGCCGCTCCAATTTAAACAGTTCTTCCAATTCTACGGTGGCCAAAAAGCCCATACGGCCGAAATATAACACCAAAAGAGGTTTTTTATAGCCGATGCCCCGCCGCGCGGCGTGCAGAATGGTGCCGTCTCCGCCGATGGTCACCACGGCGTCACATTGGCGGAACGCTTCGTCCTCCTCCAGGAAAGGCAGGTAGGCCAGCGGCGGTTCACGGCGCAGCGAAGCGGGCAGCACCACTTCAGCGCCGCAGCTTCGCAGCACACGCGCGGCTTCCAGTGTGGTGGCAAAGCCCTCATCTTTTTTGCTGTTGGGGATCAGGAAAATGGTCATATCACTTCACCTGCAGCTCTTCATGGGCTTTTGTTACCACGTCGTGGGCCTGCTCGGCGGTCAAGGCGGCCAGCTGGCCGCTCTTTTTTACATACAGCAGGAATTCGATGTTCCCCTCCGGCCCTTTGATAGGCGAATAGTCCGCGCCCTCCACGGAAAAACCGCTGGCCGCCGCATAGCCGGAGGCCGCCAGCAGCACTTCTTCATGGGTGGAAGCCTCGCGCACCACGCCTTTTTTGCCCACTTTTTCCCGCCCGGCCTCAAACTGGGGCTTCACCAGGCACACGCCTTGGGCGTCTTCGCTGGAGATGGCCGCGGCCACCGGGAAAATGTGCTTGAGGGAAATGAAGGATACGTCCACACTGAAGAACTCCACCGGCTGGTCCAGCATGTCCGGCGTCACGTGGCGGATGTTGGTGCGCTCCATATTCACCACACGCTCGTCGCAGCGCAGCGTCCAGGCCAGCTGCCCATAACCCACGTCCACCGCGTATACTTTGCACGCGCCGTTTTGCAGCATGCAGTCGGTAAAACCGCCGGTGGAGGCGCCGATGTCCATACACACCTTGCCCTTGGGCGTCAGGGGGAACACGTTCATGGCCTTTTCCAGCTTGAGGCCGCCCCTGCTCACATAGCCGATGTCATGGCCGCGCACTTCCACATGGGCATGTTCGTCGATCATATTGCCGGGCTTATCGCTTTTTTCCTCATTCACGAACACGATGCCGGCCATGATCAGCGCCTTGGCCCGCTCCCGGCTCTGCGCCAGGCCATTTTGGCAGAGATATTGGTCCAGTCGAATCTTCACGCAGTTCCCTCTTTCGCTCGCAGCCTTTCCCGCAGGGACGCGGCGTCCAGGCTGAATTTTGCCCGCAGCTGCTCGGTTGTGGCGTGGGTCACACCCGTGTTGGGCAGCCCAACGTGCACGTAGCTGCACTGTGCGCCGTCCTCCAGCAAAGCCGCCGCCAGATGTTCGCCGATGCCGCCGCTGCGCACGCCTTCCTCGGCGAACACCACGTGCTCGTAACGGCCGAGGGTCTCTGCCAAACCGTCGGGCAACGGGTTCAGCACGGTCAGTTTATACAGATCGACGGGCTGGCCTTCTTTTTGTGCACGGCGCACGGCCTCCAGCGCCTCTTTCGTCTCGGCGCCATAGGTCACCAGCGCGGTCTTGGCCGGCCCGCCGCCCTGGTACACATCATAGTCCCGGCCGCTGCATCCCAGCGCGGCCAGCACCTCGTCCTGGCCGCCCCGCGGATAACGCAGCGCACGGGGGCCGTCTGTGTGCAGCAGCAGCTTTTCCAGCCAGAAATCCAGCTCTTCGTAATTGCACACGCTCACCAAGGGCAGGCCTTCGATTTGGCTGAGGAACGCCGTGTCATAGATCCCCTGGTGCGTCTCGCCGTCGCCGGGCACCAGGCCCGCGCGGTCGATGGCCAGCAGCACGTTCGCCCTCTGCAGGTTTACGTCGTGGATGATCTGGTCATAGCCCCGCTGCAGGAAGGTGGAATAGATGGCCACCACCGGCAGCAGCCCGTTTTGGGCCAGGCCCGCTGCAAAGGTAACGGCGTGCTGTTCCGCCATGCCTACGTCAAAAAAACGCGCCTTATGCTGTTTGTACATGTACTGCAGGCCCGTGCCGTACTTCATGGCTGCCGTTACGGCGCACACACGCTCGTCCCCGTCCGCCAGCCGCACCAGCTTTTGGCCGAAATGGGTGGAGAACGAGGTCTCGGGCGACATGTCGGGGTTCGTCTGATGGTCCATATCAAAGGCGGACACCCCGTGGAATTCGCCGGGATTTTCCTCCGCCGGGGCGTAGCCCTTGCCCTTTATCGTCAACAAATGCACGAACAGCGGTGAGGACTGCTCAGCCTTATAAGCGGAGAACAGGTCGCACATTTCACCGATATCATGGCCGTCGATGGGGCCCACATATTGGAACCCCATCTCTTCGAACATGGTGGAATGGTACAGCGAACGGCGGAACGCCGACTTTGCCGTTTGGATGGTGACCTTGATGGGCTGGCCCACCAAAGGGACCTGATCCAGAATAGACTCCACGTCGCGCTTGGCCTTGAAATAGTGGGGACTGGTACGCAGGCGGGTGAAATACTGTGCCATGGCACCCACGTTTTTTGAGATGGACATGCGGTTGTCATTCAAAATAACGATGAGGTTGTTCAATGAACGTATATTGTTCATGCCATCATAGATTATGCCGCCGGTGAAAGCGCCGTCGCCCACGAT
>CAJMEU010000077.1 GCA_905212515.1 uncultured Oscillospiraceae bacterium
CCCCCCCCCCCGACGCTCTTTGCTACTTTCTCAACGCTGAGAAAGTAGAGACCCCGCCGTAAAAACAAACGTAAAACCAGAGCGCGTATCCCGCCGCCGGCACCACTGCCGGCACCATGTCCCGGCCCTCTATTGCCATTGTCCCCCGCTCAGTTCTGATCCTTGCTTTTCCCGATCAGGGCCATCAAAAAGCCCATCACCAGGCTGGCCGTCACGCCGCCGGAAGCCGCGGTGAAGCCGCCCGTCAACGCGCCCAGCAGCCCCCGCTCGGCCACGGCGTCCACCACGCCCTGGGCCAGCAAATGGCCAAAGCCCAGCAGGGGCACCGTGGCGCCGGCACCGGCAAAATCCGCCAGGGGGTCGTAAAGGCCGATGGCGCTCAGGATCACGCCCGCCACCACGTAGCCCGTCAGGATGCGGGCCGGGGTGAGAGGGGTCAAATCGATCAAGATCTGCCCGATGACGCACAGCAGCCCGCCGATGACGAATGCCCATACAAAGTTCATTTCCCCGCCTCCTTGCCGCTTTGGGCCGAAAGCTCCACCAAGTGGGCAATGCCCGGAATGCTCTCGCCCTGTAAGGATGTGATCTGGCTCATCAGCGCGCCGGTGGACAGCACCAGCACCCGCTGCAGCCGCCCGTCGGCCAGCCGCGGCAGAATGTGCCCGCACAGCACGCAGGCGCTGCACCCGGCGCCGCTGCCGCCGGCCTGCACGTTCTGCGCCTCGCGGTCGTACACGATCAAGCCGCAGTCGTCGTGGTTCTTCAGGTGCAGCCCCTGGGCGTCCAGCAGCTGCAGCAGCAGCGTGCGGCCCACCAGGCCCAGGTCGCCGGTGTAAATGCGGTCAAAGGCCTCGGGCTTTTCCCCTGTGTCCTTGAAATACCGCACAATGGTCTCGCAGGCCGCCGGCGCCATGGCGGCGCCCATGTTGTTGATGTCCGTCACCTGATAGTCGCGCACACGGCCGAAGGTGACGCTGCGCACGAAGGGCCCGGGTCCGCCGGGCTCCCGCGCGCTCTGCATAATCAGCGCGCCCGCGCCGGTCACCGTCCACTGGGAGGTGGGCGTGCGCTTGCCGCCGTAGTCCAGCGGGGTGCGGAACTGCCGCTCGGCCGCGCAGAAGTGGCTGCTGGCCATGGCGGCCGCCGTGTGCATGTGGCCGCCGGCGGTCATGCAGGCGGCCAGCCCCACGCCCTCGGCCATGGTGCTGCACGCGCCGTACAGGCCCAGGTAGGGCACGTCCACGCCGCGCATGGTGTAGGCCGAGGCCGTGCACTGGCACTGCAAGTCGCCGGCGAACACGGCGTCCAGCTCTTTGGCGGGCAGCTTTGCCTTGCGCAGCGCCGTCTCCAGCGCCATGCGGGCAAAGTCGCTTTCGGCCATCTCCCAGGTCTTTTCGCCGCAGCGGCTGTCCGTCACCAATTGGTCGAACTCGCCGCAGATGGGCCCCTCGGCCTCTTTTTTGCCGCCCACGGCGGCGCCCGCCAGCACCCGGGGCGGGCAGTCGAACAGAATGGTATCACCTTTGCGCAAAACAGTGCCTCCCTTCAAGCGAAGAAGGGGCGGATAAAGTACCAGATCACGCCCCACAGTGCCGACGCCAGGGTGCCGTACACGATGACGGGCCCGGCGATGATGAACATTTTGGCGCCCACGCCCGTCACCAGGCCCTCGGCCCTGAACTCGATGGCCGGCGACACCACGGCGTTGGCAAAGCCGGTGATGGGCACCAGCGTGCCCGCGCCGGCCTTGGCGGCCAGCTTCTGGTACCAGCCCAGGGCGGTGGTCACGCCGCTCAGGGCCACCAGGGTCACGCTGGTCAGGGTGGCGGCGTCCGTTATCGTGTAGCCGGCGGCCGCGTACACCGTGTTCAGCACCTCGCCCAGCAGGCAGATGCCCCCGCCCACGCAGAAGGCCCAGGCGCAGTCCCGCAGGATGGGCGAGGGCGGCGAGGCTTTTTTGCGCATCTCGTCGTACGTTTTCGGATCCAATGACATGTCGGTACCCCTTTTCTTGAAACGATTTTACAAGATAGGAAAAGTTTGCGCAGAATGGCAGAACTTTATACTGCGGCCCCTCTCCGCGCCCCTCCCGGGGCCTCGGTTCGGGCAATTTGCGAATATTTTACAGGTGAAAAATTGTCGAAATGTCTAAAATGTCCATTGCTTTTTCGTCGAATTGCGGTACAATATGAATCATATAATAATGTTTTACAGCTGCGGCAAAAGGGAAAGGATGGCGTCTGTGCGCATCGGCTTGGATATCGGGTCCACCACCATCAAATGTGCGGTGCTGGACGACGGGGGAAACCTTACTTATAAATTGTACGAGCGGCACTTTTCCCACATCGTGGAAAAGGCCGCCGAAGTGCTGGCCCGCCTGGACGAAGAGGTAACGCAGGGCCGGCCGGCGCTGCTGTCCATCTCCGGGTCGGCGGGCATGGGCCTGGCCCAGGCCTGCGGCGTGCCCTTTGTGCAGGAGGTGTTCGCCACCCGGGTGGCCGCCAAAACCTACGCGCCGGACGCCGACGTGATCATCGAGCTGGGCGGCGAGGACGCGAAGATCCTCTTCCTCACCGGCGGCACCGAGGTGCGCATGAACGGCAGCTGCGCCGGCGGCACCGGCGCGTTTATCGACCAGATGGCCACGCTGCTGAAAATGACGCCCGACGAGATGAACGAGGCCGCGCGCCACGCGGAAAAGACGTACACCATCGCCAGCCGCTGCGGCGTGTTCGCCAAAAGCGACATCCAGCCCCTGCTCAACCAGGGCGCGGCCGTGGGCGACGTGGCGGCCAGCATCTTCGGCGCGGTGGTGAACCAAACCATCGCCGGCCTGGCCCAGGGCCGCCGCATCGAGGGCGGCGTGCTCTATCTGGGCGGCCCCCTCACCTTCCTGCCCCAGCTGAAAAAAAGCTTCGACCAGGCCCTGGGCGTGGCCGGTACCTGCCCGGAGAACAGCCTTTACTATGTGGCCCTGGGCGCGGCCCTCTATTCGGATCAGCAGCTGTCCCTGGCCGACGTGGCCGCCCGCCTCCACGAATACAGCGCCCACGCCAGCTACGCCTTCGACCCTCCCCTGTTCGAAAACCAGCAGCAGTACGAGGAATTCCGCGCCCGCCATGCAAAGGCCGCCGTGCCGCGGGTGCCCTTCTCCCCCGGCTGCGGGCCGGTGCACATCGGCATCGACGCCGGCTCCACCACCGTGAAGGCGGCGGTCATCAACGGGCGGGACGAGCTTTTGTACACCAGCTACCAGCCCAACAGCGGCAATCCCATCCCCATCATCCGGGGCCTGCTGCTGGATATTTATGAAAAACACCCCGGCATCCAGATCGGCTCCGTCACCGCCACGGGCTACGGCGAGGACATCGTGAAAAGCGCCTTCGGCGCCGACTACGGCGTGGTGGAGACGGTGGCCCATTTCACGGCGGCCAGGCATTTTATGCCGGACGTGGATTTCGTCATCGACATCGGCGGCCAGGACATGAAGTGCTTCAAGATCGAGCACGGCGCCATCAGCAACATCTTCCTCAACGAGGCCTGTTCCTCGGGCTGCGGCAGCTTTTTGCAGACCTTCGCCGAGGCCCTGGGCTACACCGTGCCCGAGTTCGCCAGGCTGGCCCTCTTTGCCGACCGCCCCGTGGACCTGGGCAGCCGCTGCACCGTGTTCATGAACTCCAGCGTCAAGCAGGCCCAGAAGGACGGCGCGTCCATCGAGAACATCTCCGCCGGGCTGTCCATCAGCGTGGTAAAAAACGCGCTGTACAAGGTCATCCGCGCCTCCGGCCCCGAGGAGCTGGGCCGCCGCATCGTGGTGCAGGGCGGCACCTTTTACAACGAGGCCGTGCTGCGCGCCTTCGAACAGGAGATGGGCGTCCAGGTCGTCCGCCCGGACATCGCCGGCCTGATGGGCGCCTACGGCGCGGCGCTGTACGGCAAGGGCCGCGCCAAGGCCAAGGGCCTGGCCGCCTCGGGGCTTTTGGGCCACGACGCGCTGGCCGCCTTCACCCAGCAGGTGAAGAACGTCACCTGCGGGCTGTGCGGCAACCACTGCCAATTGACGGTGAACCTGTTCCCCGGCGGCAAAAAGTACATCAGCGGCAACCGGTGCGACAGGCCCGTGTCCCACCGGGGGGCTGAAAACCCGCTGGACCTGTACGAATACAAAATGAAGCTGCTGGAAAGCTACGCCCCTGCGCCGGCCGCGCCCAGGGGCACCCTGGGCATCCCCCTGGTGCTCAATTTGTACGAGCTGCTGCCCTTCTGGCACACCCTGTTCACCCAACTGGGCTTTTCCGTGGTGCACACGGGGCGTTCCAGCCGCCAGCTCTATCTGGACGGCCAAAGCACCATCCCCTCGGACACCGTGTGCTTCCCGGCCAAGCTGGTGCACGGCCACATCCGCGCGTTGTGCGCCATGAAGCCCGACGCCATTTTTTACCCCTGCATGACATACAATGTGGACGAGGGCCACGGCGACAACTGCTACAACTGCCCCGTGGTAGCCTACTACCCCGAGGTGGTGGCCGCCAACTGCCATGAGCTGGAGGAACAGCACATCCCCTTCCTCTACGACTATGTGGGCATCCACCGCAAAGAGGACTTCCCCAAAAAGCTGACGCCCATCCTGCAAAAGCAGTGGCCGGATATCACCCGCAAAGAGGTGCAGGCCGCGGCCGACGCGGCCTGGGCCGAGTACGCCCGCCACATGGAGCTGCTGCGCGCCCGCGGGGCCGAGGTCATCGCCCGGGCCCGGGCCGAGGGCAGGCCCATCATCGTGCTGGCCGGCCGGCCCTACCATGTGGACCCGGAGGTGAACCACGGTATCTCGGGCCTCATCTGCAGCCACGGCGCGGCCGTGGTGACGGAGGATTCCGTGGCCCACCTGGTGGGCAAGGTGCCCACCACGGTACTCAACCAGTGGACTTACCACGCCCGCCTGTACGCCGCCGCCCGCTATATCGCCGACCAGCCAGATATGAACCTGGTGCAGCTGGTGTCCTTCGGCTGCGGCGTGGACGCCATCACCACCGACGAGACGCGGGAGATCTTGCAAAGCGAGGGCAAGCTCTACACCCAGATCAAGATCGACGAGATCACCAACCTGGGCGCCGTCAACATCCGCCTGCGCAGTCTGTTCGCCGCGCTGGAGCAGTGACCGGGCCCTCCGGCCGCAAGGCCCGGCAACGGTCCTTTCCTGCGCTTCGCGCCCGCCCCGCCCCAAAGGAGGTTTTCCCATGGAACGCATCATTGCTTACCCGAAATTCACCAAAGAGATGAAGGCCACCCACAAGATCCTCATCCCCAACATGGCGCCCATCCATTTTTCCATGATGGCGGCCGCCATGCAGGACGAGGGCTACAACGTGGAGGTGCTGGGCGCCTCGGGCCACGAGGTGGCCCAGGAGGGGCTGAAATACGTCCACAACGATACCTGTTACCCGGCCCTGCTGGTGATCGGCCAGTTCATCAACGCGCTGAAAAGCGGCCAATACGACCTGGACCATACGGCCCTGCTCATCACCCAGACGGGCGGCGGCTGCCGGGCGTCCAACTACATCCACCTGCTGCGCAAGGCCCTGGTCAAGGCGGGCTTTCCCCAGGTGCCCGTGGCCAGCCTGAACTTTTCCGGCCTGGAAAAGGACAGCGGCTTTCAGCTGACCCTGCCGCTGATCCGCAAGGTGCTGGCGGCGGTGTTCTACGGGGACGGGCTGATGAGCCTGGCCAACCAGGTGCGCCCCTATGAAAACCAGCCCGGCGCGGCCGACGCCCTGGTGGACAGGTGGACGGCCGAGATCGCCCGCCAGTTCCACGCCGGCCGCGGCACGGCCAAGCGGGACATGGCCGCCAATTTCGCCGCCATGGCCGGCCAGTTCGCCGGCGTGCCCGTTACTTACAGCCCCAAGGTGAAAGTGGGCGTGGTGGGCGAGATCTACGTCAAATATTCGCCCCTGGGCAACAACGGCCTGGAGGCCTTCCTCCACGGCGAGGACTGCGAGGTGAACCTCCCCGGCCTGATGGGCTTTGTGCAGTACTGCATCGAGAACACGTCCGAGACCATCCGCCTGTACGGCGGCAGCGGCGCCGTGCGCGTGGGCGCAGACGCCCTGCAAAGCTGGCTGTCCAGCCGGGAAAAGATCATGCTGGACGCCATCGCCCGCTACCCGCAGTTCCACGCGCCCACGCCCTTCAAAGCCATGAAACAGCTGGCCGACGGCGTGATCGGCTACGGCAACAAAATGGGCGAGGGCTGGCTGCTGACGGCCGAAATGATGGAGCTGGTGCACACTGGCTTCGAGAACATCGTGTGCGCCCAGCCCTTCGGCTGTCTGCCCAACCACATCTGCGGCAAAGGCATGATCAACAAGATCCGCACCCTGTGCCCCCAGGCCAATATCACCCCCATCGACTACGACCCCAGCGCCACCCGCGTCAACCAGGAAAACCGCATCAAGCTGATGCTCAGCGTCGCGCGCGAACGGCTGGATCAGGGCCACACGCCGCCGGCCGGCGGCCCTGCAGCCCGCGAAGAGGCCCCGGCGGACGCCAAAACGCCCCTGGCCACGGCCGTGCCGGCTTATATTTGACCCCTCACAGGGCGGCGCGCCTCCTTCCCCGCCGGGGAAAGAAGCGCGCCGCCCTGTCATAAACGCCGCGCGCATCGGAAAGGAGCCCCACCATGGCCAAAAAAGAAGAAAAAACCAACGTCATGCGCATGTTAGAAAAGGAGGGCGTGCCCTACACGCCCCACACCTATGCCCACAACGACGGCCGCATCGACGGCCTGGCCGTGGCCGAAAAGCTGGGGCAGGACCCCGCCCGCGTGTTCAAGACCCTGGTCACCCGGGGGGCGGATAAAACCTACTGCGTGTTCGTCATCCCCGTGGGCGCCGAACTGGACCTGAAAAAAGCCGCCCGCGCCGCGGGGCAGAAAAGCGTGGCCATGCTCCCCGTGGCCGACCTGCTGCAAGTGACGGGCTATGTGCGCGGCGGCTGCAGCCCCCTGGGCATGAAAAAGCCGTATTGCACCGTGTTGGATCAGTCCGCCCTCGCGGGGGACACCATGATGGTCAGCGCGGGCAAGGTCGGCCTCCAGGTGGAGCTGGCGCCCCGGGCCCTGCTGGCCCTGTGCGGCGGCGCCGTCGCGCCCCTCACTGCCCGGTAAACCGCGCGCAAACTGCCAAAAACCTTCGGCCCCCCGGCGCGTCTTTTGTCGTTTTTCCTGAAAATCACGGCCGGGCGCGGAAAGCGATTGCTTTTGCCGCCGAAAGGCGGTACTATAATAGAGTATTCCCGCTTTTTGTCTGCGATTTGACCGCTGAGAAAAGGAAGGTGCCTGCCATGCATGGATCGATCGGTTCCGCGTACCGGGGGCATCGTGCAGCCATTTGCGGGGGAAAGTGCAAAACCGAATAGAGCTCAAAAGGCCTGCGTGTATGGATACGCCGGCCTTTTTTGATGCGTTCGGGCGTACACGGCAGAGAAATAGAAGAGGAGAGAAAGCAAGATGAAGAAAGTTTACGAGGGCAAGACGAAAGACGTATTTGAGCTGGAAAACGGCAACGTGCTGCTGAAATTCAAGGACGACTGCACGGGCAAGGACGGCGTGTTTGACCCCGGCGAGAACAGCGTGGGCCTGCAGATCGAGGGCATCGGCCGCGCCAACCTGCGCACCTCCGTGCATTACTTTGAGCTGCTGAAAGCCGCGGGCGTCAAAACCCATTACGTCAGCGCCAACGTGGAGGACGCCACCATGGAAGTGCTGCCGGCCAAGGTGTTCGGCCACGGGCTGGAGGTCATCTGCCGCCTGGTGGCCACGGGCAGCTTCATCCGCCGCTACGGCGATTACATCCAGGACGGCACCCCCCTGCCCGGCGGCTATGTGGAGTGCACGTTCAAAAACGACGCCCTGGGCGACCCCCTGGTCACCAGCGAGGGCCTGGAAGCCCTGGGCGTCATGAGCAAGGCCCAGTTCGAGGACATGAAAGCCCAGACCCTGGCCATCACCAAAGTCGTGGCGGACGACCTGGCCGCCAAGGGCATGCAGCTGTACGACATCAAGTTCGAGTTCGGCTATCACGGCGACGAGGTCATCCTCATCGACGAGATCGCCTCGGGCAACATGCGCGTGTACAAGGACGGCAAGATCGTCGAGCCCATGGCGCTCACCCGCCTCATCCTGGGCGAGTAAGCCCGCCGCTCCCTCCCCGCATGAAAACTGACCGCAGTGTATCCGGCACCGCGGTCATTTCCCGTTTTATCGCGGGCGGCCCGGCCGCCCCAGGAAAGGACAAAACAGATGGAAACAAAAAAAGTTGCCGTCATCATGGGGTCCGATTCGGACTGGCCCGTGGTGAAAAACGCCTGCGCCCAGCTCAAGGCCTGGGGCATCCCCTTTGAAGCCCATGTGATGAGCGCCCACCGCACACCCCAGCAGGCCGCGGCCTTTGCCAAGGCCGCCCGGCAGAACGGCTTCGGCGTGCTCATCGCCGCCGCGGGCATGGCCGCCCATTTGGCCGGCGCCATCGCCGCCAACACCACGCTGCCGGTCATCGGCATCCCCTGCAAGGGCGGCGCGGCCGACGGCCTGGACGCTCTGCTGGCCACCGTGCAGATGCCGGCCGGCATCCCCGTGGCCACCGTGGCGCTGAACGGCGCCAAAAACGCGGCCGTGCTGGCCGCCCAGATCCTGGCCGTGAACGACAGCCGCCTGGCGGCCCTGCTGGACGCCCAGCGGGCGGACATGGCCGCGGGCATCCAGCAAAAGGACGCCGCCCTGCAGGCGGAATGCGCCGCGCTGTAAAGCGCCGCCCGGCCTTTTAGAGGAGAGGGAACGCATGGAAAAATTAGAGCAGTTGTATGAGGGAAAAGCCAAAAAAGTATTCGCCACCGAGGACCCGTCCCTGGTCATCGTGGCTTACAAGGACGATGCCACGGCCGGCGACGGCGCCAAAAAGGGCACCATCCGCGGCAAGGGCGCTGTGAACAACCAGCTGTCCAACAGCCTGATGGAAATGCTGGAAGAGAACGGCGTGCCCACCCATTTCGTCCGGCAGCTGTCCGCCCGCGAGACCCTGGTGAAAAAAGTGGATATCGTGCCGCTGGAGGTCATCGTGCGCAACGTGGCCGCGGGCAGCTTTTCCAAGCGCTTGGGCGTGCCCGAGGGCACGGTGTTCAACGCCCCCACCCTGGAGTTCAGCTATAAAAACGACGCGTTGCACGACCCGCTCATCAACCACTATCACGCCTTGGCCCTGGGCCTGGCCACCCAGCAGGAGCTGGACGCCATCGTCCGCTATGCCTTCCGCGTGAACGAGCTGCTGAGCGCCCGCCTGCTGCAGGCGGATATCCGCCTCATCGACTTCAAGCTCGAGTTCGGCCGCCTGCCGGGCGGGCAGATCGTCCTGGCCGACGAGATCAGCCCCGACACCTGCCGCCTGTGGGACGCCAAAACCGGCGCCCATCTCGACAAGGACCTGTTCCGCCGCGATCTGGGCGGCGAGGAAGAGGCCTACCAAGAGGTCATGGCCCGCCTGCTGGGCTGACCGGGGCCGCTGACAAAGCCGCGGCTTAAAAACCTTGGCGATTTGTTTGTCAACGCCCCCCCCCGCCCGCCGCCCACAAATAAACAGCGCCGCCGCGCCGCCCCCCGGCACGGCAGTGCCAAAAGAGGTTTTAACTGCATGAACAACGAGATCTTCGATCAAAAACTGCACGAGGAATGCGGCGTGTTCGGCGTGTACCGCCGCGACGCGGACCTGGACGTGGTGGCCGCCACCTATTACGGCCTGTACGCCCTGCAGCACCGCGGGCAGGAAAGCTGCGGCATGGCCGTGAACGACGACGGCGTGTTTTACAAGCGCCGCGAGCTGGGCCTCGTCAACGAGGTGTTCACCAAGGACGTGCTGGAAAGCATGCCCCGGGGCAACATGTGCATCGGCCACTGCCGCTACGCCACCACGGGCGTGCCCGTGCGCGCCAACGCCCAGCCCTTCGTCATCCGCCACGTCAAGGGCCCCATGGCCCTGGCCCACAACGGCAACCTCACCAACGCCGCCCAGCTGCGGGAGGAATTCGAGCTGGCCGGCGGCATCTTCCACTCCACCAGCGACACCGAGGTCATCGCCTACGCCGTCACCCGTGAGCGGCTGACGGCCGGCAGCATCGAGGAGGCCCTGGACCAGGCCATGAACCATCTGTGCGGCGCCTACAGCCTGGTGGTGATGAGCCCCCGCAAGCTCATCGCCGCCCGGGACCCCCACGGCTTCCGCCCCCTGTGCATCGGCAAGGTCGGCGACAACGACGTCATCGCCAGCGAAAGCTGCGCCATCCACGCCGCGGGCGGCGAGTTCGTGCGCGACGTGGAGCCGGGCGAGATCGTCATTTTCGACGACAAGGGCATGCGCTCCATCCGCACCCACTGCGGCCAGCCCGCCAACATGTGCGTGTTCGAGTACGTATACATCGCCCGGCCGGATTCGGTGGTGGACGGCGCCTCCGTGCACAAGGCGCGCCGGCGCGCCGGCGCCGTCCAGGCACTGGAGCCCCCGGTGCAGGCCCGCGGGGTCATCGGCGTGCCCGCGTCCGGCCTGGACGGCGCCCAGGGCTATGCCCCGCTCAGCGGCCTCCCCTACGGCATCGGCTTTTTGAAGAACAAGTACATCGGCCGCACCTTCATCCAGCCCAACCAGAAGCTGCGCGAGAACACGGTGCGCATCAAGCTGAACCCCATCGCCGACACCGTGGCCGGCAAGCGGGTGGTGCTGGTGGACGATTCCATCGTGCGCGGCACCACCTCCAAGCAGATCGTCCAGCTCCTGCGCGAGGCCGGCGCCACCGAGGTGCACTTCCTCTCCTCGGCGCCCAAGTTCCTCTATCCCTGCTATTTCGGCGTGGATGTGGACAGCCGCGAAAGCCTCATCGCCGCCAACCACTCCACCGAGGAGATGCGCCGGATGCTGGGCGTGGACAGCCTGGGCTTCCTCAGCGTGGAGGGCGTGAAAAAGATCGCCGACGGCTGTAAACTGGGCCTGTGCACCGCCTGCTTTGACGGCGACTACCCCGTGGCCCCGCCGGCGGGCCCCCAAACAAGCAAGTTCGAGAAAAAACTGTCCGAGAATCCGGACTGAACAAAGAAAGGGAACACCATGAGCAAAAGTTTTTCCCAAAGCTACGCCGATGCCGGCGTGGACATCACCGCCGGCTACAAGGCCGTGGAGCTGATGAAGCAGCACGTGGCCCGCACCCTCACCCCCGGCGCCATCGGGGGCCTGGGCGGCTTCGGCGGCCTGTTTGAACTGGACCTGACGGGCCTTTCCCGCCCGGTGCTCGTCTCGGGCACGGACGGCGTGGGCACCAAGCTGAAGCTGGCCTTCCTGCTGGACAAGCACGACACCGTGGGCATCGACTGCGTGGCCATGTGCGTCAACGACGTCATCACCTGCGGCGCCAAGCCCCTGGTGTTCCTGGATTACATCGCCTGCGGCAAAAACAAGCCCCAGCGCATCGCGGACATCGTCTCCGGCGTGGCCGAGGGCTGCGTGCAGGCCGGCGCGGCCCTGGTGGGCGGCGAAACGGCCGAGATGCCCGGCTTCTACCCCGAGGACGAGTACGACCTGGCCGGCTTTACCACCGGCGTGGTGGAAAAGTCGAAGATCATCGACAACGCCAACATGAAGCCCGGCGACGCCATCCTCGCCCTGCCCAGCACGGGCGTGCACTCCAACGGCTTCTCCCTGGTGCGCAAGGTGTTCGGCCTGGACGAGGCAGGCGCGGCCGCCCGGCTGGATGCCTATTCCGCAGAGCTGGGCAAGACCCTGGGCGAGGCCCTGCTGGCCCCCACCAAAATTTATGTGAAGCCCGTGCTGGCCCTGCTGGACAAGGTGGACGTGCGGGCCGTGTCCCACATCACCGGCGGCGGCTTTTACGAGAATATCCCCCGCGCCCTGGCCGACGGCTGCACGGCCCGCATCCGCAAGGCGGACGTGAAAACGCCGCCCCTCTTCGATCTCATCGCCAAAGCGGGCGGCATCCCCGAGAGGGACATGTTCAACACCTTCAACATGGGCGTGGGCATGGCCCTGGTGGTGCCCGCCGGGCAGGCCGACGAAGCGGTGCGCATTCTGCGCGAAAACGGCGAGGACGCCTACATCCTCGGCGAGATCGGCGCGGGCGAGAAAGGCGTGGAACTGCTGTGAACGTCGCTGTTTTCGTGTCCGGGGGCGGCACCAATCTCCAGGCCCTCATCGACGCCAAGGCCGCCGGCCGCCTGCCCGCGGCCCGGCTGTGCCTGGTGGTTTCCTCAAAGCCCGGCGTGTACGCGCTGCAGCGGGCGGAAAAGGCGGGCATCCCCACGGCCGTTGTCTGCCGCAGGGATTACGCGGACGCGGCGTCCTTCGACGCCGCCCTGCTGGCCCTCTTACGGGAAAAGGGCGTCGAGGCCATCGTGCTGGCCGGGTACCTGTCCATCGTGGGCAGGCCGGTCATCGAGGCCTACCGGGATAAGATCCTCAACGTCCACCCCAGCCTGATCCCGTCGTTCTGCGGCCCGGGCTATTACGGCTTGCGGGTGCACGAGGCGGCCCTGCAAAAGGGCGTCAAGGTGACGGGCGCCACCGTCCACCTGGTGAACGAGCAGTACGACGACGGGCGCATTGTTTTGCAGAAGGCCGTGGACGTGCAGGAGGGCGATACGCCCCAGACGCTGCAGCGCCGCGTGATGGAGCAGGCCGAGTGGGAGCTGCTGCCCCGGGCCCTGGACCTTCTCACCACCGGCAGGCTCTAAGCGGCGCGGCTGGCGCTGTGCTCTTGGCAAGCGCCGGTTTCGGCGGTCAGCGGGTCTTTTGCTACGCTACGCTGCGCAAGGGATGGGACACAGCGGGAGGGTACCGCTTGTCCTCGCAAGTTTCATCTTCGAAAGATGACAACGCGCCTTGCGGCGCGAATACGAAGAGGCTGCGCAGCGGTACTCTTTTGGCACCAAAAGAGTACCCAGAAAAGTGCCGCTGTTGCGCAAGCAGCGGACCCACGCGCCTCGCGGGGCGCCCCGGCAGGCGCGGCCGTTTTTCCTTGGCGTCTTCGTCACTCCGTCCTAGCGAACGCAAAAAGCAAAGCGTTCGCCTTCACGGCCTCACGAGCGCAGCCAGTCGCCCGCCGCCCCCCATGGGCGGGCGAGGGTGGGTGCTGTGCCTGCGGCGAAGGCAGACGCTGTGCCTTTGGCGAGGCTGTTGAAACGGGCAGCGTCTCCTTTGCTTCGCAAGAAATGCATGGACACAGCGTTCGGGTGCCACTTGTCCTCGCAAGCTCCATCTTCGAAAGATGACAACGCGCCAGACGGCGCGAAACCGAAGAGACTGCGCAGCGGTACTCTTTTGGCACCAAAAGAGTACCCAGAAAAGTG
>CAJMEU010000078.1 GCA_905212515.1 uncultured Oscillospiraceae bacterium
TGCCGGTCCTTCATGTTCTCCTCGGCCTTTTCCCGGCGGGCCGCGAAGCCCTTGTAAAAGCCGTCGATGGTGGCGTGCCAGTCCTCTTTGCCGTTTTCCACCTTGTCCAGCTTTTTCTCCATGTCCGCGCTGAAGGTCACGTCCACGATATCCGGGAACTGGGCCATCATCAGGTCGTTGATGACGCGGCCCAGTTTGGTGGGCAGCAGCTTTTTCTGCTCCCGCTCCACATAGTCGCGGTCGATGATGGTGGTGATGATGGGCGCATAGGTGGAGGGGCGGCCGATGCCGTTCTCCTCCAGGGCCTTGATGAGCGTGGCCTCGGTGTAGCGCGCCGGCGGCTGGGTGAATTTCTGCTCGCTTTTCAGCTCCCGCAGCTTCAGCACGTCGCCCTCGGCCAGCGGGGGCAGGGCCGTCTCCTTTTTCTCCTTCTCGTCCGTGGCCTCCTCGTACAGGGCGGTGAAGCCCTCGAACGTCACCACGTAGCCTGAGGCGCGGAACACGTACCCGGCCGCGGTGATGTCCGCGGACACGGTGTCCTGCAAACAGTCGCTCATCTGGCTGGCGATGAAACGGCTCCACACCAGGCGGTACAGCTTGGCCGCGTCGCCGGTGATGCTCTGTTCCACCACCTCGGGCGTCAGGGCGGGGTTGGTGGGGCGCACGGCTTCGTGGGCGTCCTGGGCCGCGGTGGCGCTTTTGGATTTATAGGCGCGCTTGGTCTTGCACACATAGCCCTCGCCCCAGGTTTGGGCGATGAAGTCCTTGGCCGCGGCCTGGGCCTCGTCGGCGATGCGCAGAGAGTCGGTGCGCATGTAAGTGATCAGGCCCATGGTGCCCTGGCCGGCGATCTCCACGCCTTCGTACAGCGTCTGGGCGGCGCGCATGGTGCGCGTGGCAGTGAAGCCCAGCCGGCGGCTGGCCTCCTGCTGCATGGTGGAGGTGATGAAGGGCGGCGCGGGCTGCTTCTTGCGCTTGCCCTTGGACACCTTCGTCACCGTGTAAGCGGCGCCGTCCAGCGCCTGTTCCACAGCCCGGGCCTGCTCTTCGTTTTTCACTTCCAGCTTTTGGCCGCCGGGACCCAGGGCCAGGCGGGCGGTAAATTTCTTTGTGCTGGAAGGCGGGCACAGCAGCGCGTCGATGTTCCAGTACTCCTCGGGGATAAAGGCCTCGATGTCCTTTTCCCGGTCTACGATCAGCCGCAGGGCCACGCTTTGCACGCGCCCGGCCGACAGGCCCCGGCGCACCTTGCGCCAGAGGAAGGGGCTGAGCTTATAGCCCACCAGGCGGTCCAGGATGCGGCGCGCCTGCTGGGCGTTGAACAGGTCCATGTCGATGGCGCGGGGCGCCGCCATACCGGCGGTGACGCCCTTTTTCGTGATCTCGCCGAAGGTGACGCGGTTTTGCTCGTTCACATCCAGGCCCAGCAGATTCGCCAAATGCCAGCTGATGGCCTCGCCCTCGCGGTCCGGGTCAGTCGCCAGATAGACGGCGTCCGCGGCCTTGGCCTCGCTTTTCAGCTCCTTGATGATCTTTTCCTTGCCTTTGATGTTGATATACTGGGGCGCGTAGCCGTGCTCGACATCAATGCCCAGCTGGCTTTGCGGCAAGTCCCGGATGTGGCCCATGGAGGCCGTCACCTCGTAGCCGTCGCCCAGATATTTGCGGATGGTCTTGGCCTTGGCCGGAGACTCCACGATCACTAATTTTGCCATGAATCTACCTGTCCTTTGTTGTAATTTATTTCAGCACGAACTGACGCCCGGCAAGCTGCCGGGAAATGCCGGCCAGCTCCAGGCACGTCAGGGCCGCCATGGCCTGGCCGGGCGCCAGGCCCGTGGCCGCGCACAGGGCGTCCAGGCCCTGGGGCGCAAAGGTCAGCGCCCCGCGCATGGCCTTTGCCTCGGCCGTGAGGGGCACGTCCGGGCAGGGGCCCGGCGCCTGCCCTTCGGCGGGGGCCAGCTCCTCGAACAAATTGAAGCGGATGAGGATGTCCGCGCCGCAGGTGGCGGGATACGCGCCCTCCTGCAGCAGGCGGTTGGTGCCCTCGCACAAGGGCGAGAAGATATTGCCCGGCACGCTGAACACCTCGCGGTTCCAGTCCAGGGCCATGTGCGCCGTGCTCATGGTGCCCGAGCGGCGGCGCGCCTCGGCCACGCACACGCCCTTCGACAGCCCGGCGATCAGCCGGTTGCGCTGCAGGAAAAAGTGCGGCTGGGGCTCGGTTCCCGGCGGGTATTCGCCAATCACCAGGCCGTGGCGCTCGATCAGCTCTTTCAGCTGGCGGTTGGCGGCCGGGTAGCAGTGGTCGTGCCCGAAGGCGATGCAGGCGATGGTGGGCGTGCCCGCCCGCAGGGCGGCCTTGTGGCCCTCGCTGTCCAGCCCGTCGGCCATGCCCGACACCAGCACCGCGCCCGCCTGAGTCAGGTCGCCGGCGATCTTCGCCGTGGCCTCCACCCCGTAGGCGGAGGGCCGGCGCGTGCCGATGATGGCGATGGTGAACCCTTCGGCCAGGGCGATGTCGCCGCGCCAGTACAGCACCGGCGGCGGGGAGGGGATCTGGCGCAGCAGCGCGGGATATTCCTCCTCGTCCCAGCAGGTCACCCGGATGTCCAGCTCGCGGCAGCGCGCCAGCAGCGGCGCGAGATCCGCCGGCTTGGTGCGCGCCAGCGCCTGGCGCTGGCGGGGCGTCAGCAAATTGAGGAGCGCCCTGGGAAATGGCCCGCCGCGCAGGGGCGCATCATCCATTTCTTCCAGCGCGCGCAGCACCTCGCCGGCATTGGACGCCGCCGGGCCCAGCGCCGCGGCCAGCCACAGCCAGGCCTCCCGCGGCGTCATGTGCCCGCCTCCCGGAAGTGCCACAGCAGCACGCCGCCCGCCACGGCCGCGTTCAGGGATTCCACGCCCCCCGCCATGGGGATGCGCACGGCCGCGTCGGCCGCGGCCAGGGCCTCGTCCGTCAGGCCGTTGCCCTCGTTGCCCACCAGCACGGCCACGCCGGCGCCGGGCGGCGGCCACACCTGGTCCAGCGGCCGGCTGTTCTGCAGCGCGGCCGCGTACAGCGGGATGCCCGCGGCCCGCAGGGCCTCGGCCGCTTCGCCCACGCCGGTGCGGTGCAGACGCAGGCGGCCCACCGTGCCCATGCCGGCCCGCAGGGCCTTGGGGGAAAAGGGGTCCGCGCAGGCGCCGCACAGCAGCACATGGCCAAAGCCGAAGGCCGCCGCGCTGCGCAGCAGCGCGCCCACGTTGGCCGGGTCCTGCACGTTTTCCAGCACCAGGCAGCGGCTGCCCGGGGCGACGGCCTCCACCTGCCCGGGCAGGTCGAACAGGGCGAACACGCCCTGGGGCGCCTTGGTGTCCGACAGCTTTTCGGCCACCGCACCGCCCACCAACAGGTGTTCGCCGGGCAGGGCCGCCAGTTCGGGGTGGGCGGCCAGGGCCTTTTCCGTCACCAGCAGCGTGCGCAGCGTGCAGGTGGACGAAAGGTCCCGGCACAGGCGCAGCCCCTCGGCGAAGAACGCGTGCTCCTCCCGGCGGGCGGCGGCCGAATCCCGCAGGCGGCACAGGGCTTTCACCTTGTCCGACGTGCGGCTGTCGATGCGCTGCATTCCCACTCCCCCTTTTTCCCCCTGCTGCGCCCGGCGGGGCGCAAGGGCATTTGTATTTTATATAATACAACAATGCGCCCCCAGGGCGTGAAAAACGGCCTTTGCCGTGCCTTTGTCCCGGCAAAAGCCGCTGTGCGCGCCCCGGCGCGCGAAAATACAAACGTACGCCCGGGCACGTGTGCACGGGCGTAAGTTTTTGACGATTTATTGGGCGGCCTTCGCGGTCTCCACCAGGGCTTTGAAGCTGGCGGCGTCGTGGATGGCCATCTCGCTGAGCATCTTGCGGTTCAGCTCCACGCCGGCCTTTTTCAGGCCGTTCATGAAGGCGGAATAGGTAACGCCCTCGGCCCGGCAGGCCGCGTTGATGCGGGTGATCCACAGGCGGCGGAAGTCGCGCTTTTTCAGCTTGCGGCCGGTGAACGCGTAGTTGCCGCTTTTCATCACCTGCTGTTTGGCCATTTTAAAATGCTTGGATTTGCTGCCATAGTAGCCCTTGGCCAGCTTCAGGGTCTTTTTCCTTCTTTTGCGCGTCATCATAGCGCCTTTGATACGTGCCATATTCTAATCTCTCCTTAACTGATTTTCAAACGGTTTAAGCGTACGGCAGCATGCGCTTGATGGCGGCTGCGTTGGTCTTGTCGGCGTAGGCAGGCTTGCGGTAGCCGCGCTTGATCTTGGTGGTTTTGCCATGGCCGTTCAGCAGGTGGCTGCGGAAGGCATGGCCGCGTTTCACCTTGCCGTTTTTGGTCAGCTTGAAGCGTTTTTTCGCACCGGAATGAGTTTTGATCTTGGGCATTTTTGTTTCCTCCTTAAGTTTGCTTGGCAGGGGCGGGCGTCAGGAACATCTGCATGCTGCGCCCCTCGAGCTTGGGCTGCTTTTCCACAACGGCGGCACCTTCCAGCGCCTGAGCAAAGCGCCTATGCACTTCCAGGCCCAGGTCTGTGTGCGCCATCTCGCGGCCGCGGAAGCGAATGGAAACCTTCACCTTGTCGCCTTTGGCCAGGAATTTGGAGGCCTGGCCCACCTTGGTGTTGAAATCGTTCGTGTCGATGTTGAGGGACAGGCGGATCTCCTTGATGTCCACGACCTTTTGGTTTTTCTTGGCCTCTTTGTCGCGCTTTTGCAGCTCAAAGCGATACTTGCCGTAGTCGAGGATCTTGCACACGGGGGGCTGGCCCTGGGGGGCGATCTTCACCAGATCCAGGTCCTTCTCCTCCGCGCGGCGCAAGGCCTCGCGGGTGGGCATGATGCCCAGCTGGCTGCCGTCCGAGTCGATGACACGCACCTCTCTGTCACGGATCCCTTCGTTGATTTCCAGTTCTTTCTTGCCGCTAATCGTAAAGCACCTCCAATTTGATAAAAGAAAATGATGTGAAAAAAGTACGGCCGCCAATGAGGCAGCCGTACTGAACGCACAAAATCACCCTGTGACTTGATTGACCCGGCGCCCTTCGGCACACAAGGTGAGCAGTGGCTGCCAGCCAGCGCTACTTTGTTTACCCGTATAGTATATGCCATCAGCGCGCCCCTGTCAAGGGCTTTTTGCGAAAACTATCCATCTTCCAGGGGCACGTCCACCTCCGCCCCCAGGGCGAAGGAGTAGATGGTGCATTTGTCCACGCGCACGCCCAGGCGCTTTTCCACCGCCGCGCGGTACAGCTGCAGCTGACGCCGGTAAGCCTGCACCAGGGCGGCGGGCGTTTTGCCCCTGTCCGTCTTGTAATCGGCGATCTCGGCCGTGCCGTCGCCGCGCAGCAGCACCGCGTCCGCGATGCCCTGCACCAGCACGGGCTGGTTTTCAAAGGCCGGGGGTACGTCGGGCTGCACATATTTTGCCTGCACGGCGGTGAGGAAGGCATACTCCCGCAGCAAAGGGCGCGCCGCCAGCATGCGTCCGCACAGGGGCGAGGCCAGGAAGGCCCGCAGCTGTCCCTCGTCCAGCTTATCCGCCAGCGCGGCCTCCACGTAGCCCTGCTCCACCAGGCGCCGCACCTCGGCCGGCGTATCCCGCCCCATGGCGGCAAAATCCGCGAACTGCAGCACCGCGTGCATGGCCGTGCCGCGCTCGGCGCCCGTCAGCTTTTCCCGGTAGAGGAAGGCCGGGCGCGCCAGCACCGGGGCCGCGCCCTCGTGGGCGATGGAGGACACCGCCAGCTTCGCCGGCAGCGCGCTCAGGGGCCGGCCGGGATATTCCCGGGCGAAGGACGCCAGCAGGGCCGCTTCCAGCGCCGAGTCCGCCGGGGCCGTGCGCGTGAAATCCACGGGCGCGGCCCCTTCTTCCCCGGCCTGCTGCCCGTCGAAAAAGCGCACGGCCAGCCGGCCCTGGGCATGGGGCAGCAGCGGCAGGGTGGCCAGGCCGAAGCGGCCGCGCAATGCCTCGCCGTCCGGGTGGACCAGCGCCGCCGTCAGCAGCCAGTCGGCCATGCTGGAGGCCTGGCTCAGCCGGTAGGGGCTTGCGCCCCCCGCCCCGGCGATGCCCAGGGCCAGGCCCGTCACCGTCTTGGCCGCGTCCTTCAGGGGGATGGCCGCGATCAGCTTATCCCGCGCGCGGGTGAGGGCCACGTACAAAATGCGCATCTCCTCGCTGACGGCCTCGTCCCGCTGGGCCAGGCGGATGGCGCGGTGGGGGGCGGTGGTGTACAGGTCGCCCTCGCCGGCGCGCAGGGCCATGCCCACGCCCAATTCCGGGTGGAACAGCACCGGGCCGTACACGTCCCGCAGGTTGAAGCGGCGGGCGGTGTCGGCCAAAATGACGATGGGGAATTCCAGGCCCTTTGAGCGGTGGATGGTCATGATGGCCACGCTGCCCGCGGGCAGGGCCGGCGCGCCGGCGGCCAGCACGGCGCCGCTCTCCACGGCGCTGTCCACGGCGCGCAGGAAGGCGGACAGCCCCCCCTGCCCCGCCGCGGCCGCCCAGGCCACGAAGGCGCGCAGGTTCTCGCGCCGTTCGGGGCCGTTTTCCATGGCGCCCACGGCGGCGAAGTAATGGGTGCGGGCGAAGATCTCGTCGCACAAACGGTCCACCGGCATAGTGGCCGCCAGCGTGCGCAGGGTGCGCAGCAGGCCGGTGAAGGCAGCTTCCCGCTGCCCTTTGGCGTTCACCAGCGCCGCGTACAGGCTGCCGCGAGGGCTGGTGGTGCGCAGGCGCACCAAATCGTCCGGGGAAAAGCCGAACATGGGGCTGAGCATGGCCGCGGCCAGGAACACGTCCTGGCCCGGGTTGTCGATAACGCGCAGCAGGCTGATGAGGGGCGTCACCTCGGCGGCCGTGAGGGGGCTGTCGCCGGTGTCGGCGGCCGCGGGCACGCCGCGGCGGGCAAATTCCGCCTCGTACTGGGCAAAACGCGCGCGGCTGCGCAGCAGGATGCAGAAATCCCCCCACTGGCAGGGCCGGATGGCGCCGTCCTTTTCCCGCACCCGGAAGCCCTCGCGCACCAGGCGGCACACCTCGGCCGCCACCACGGCGGCGTCGCCGTCCCTGGCGCCGTCCACCACCAGCAGCTCTATGGGGCCGCCGTCGTAGCCATCCGGCGCGCCGGGCACCAGGCACTCGTCCGCGCCGTAGTCCACGCCGCCCACGCGCCGGCTCATCACTGCGGCGAACACGTCGTTCACCGCGCCGATGACGCCGGCCGCGCTGCGGAAATTGTGCCCCAAGGCGATGGCGGCCGGCCTGGGCCCCGCGGGGGCGTAGGGCGAAAAGGAGGCCCGCTTCTCCAAAAAGCTGCGCGGGTCCGCCAGGCGGAAGCGGTAGATGCTCTGCTTCACGTCGCCCACGAAAAACAGGTTCGATTCGTCGTCGTTGGCCAGGCAGCGGTACAGCAGGGCCTGGATGGCGTTGGTGTCCTGGTACTCGTCCACCATCACCGCGTCGTAGCGGGCGGACACCGCCCGGGCCACGGCCGTTTTCTGGCCGTCCTCCGTGCACAAAAGGCGCAGGGCCAAGTGCTCGAAGTCGCTGTACTCCAGGGCCTTTTCCTCCAGCTTCGCCGCGAAGAACAATTCCTCGAAGCGCAGGGCCGTGCGCCCGGCCGCGCGCAGCATGGGCGCGATGGCGGCGCGGTCCTGCGAAAACTCGGCCTCGGTGCAGATCAGGATATTGTCCCGCAAGGTCTCCAGCAACTTTTTGGCGTCCGCCCGCAGGGCTTTCACCGCGTCCATGGCCCCGCCCTCGTAGCCGCGCACGGCCCGCAGGGCCGGCGCTTTGTACCCGGCCGCCCGCACCGCCGCCGCGTCCCACCGGCCGGCGGCCAGGGACTCCTCCAGGGCGGTGAAAAAGGCGCGGTCGCTCTCCAGCGCCGGCGCGTAAGCGGCCAGGGCCGGCTCGGCGTCCACCAGGGACAGGGCGCTGCCCAGCAGCTCCTGCGCGCTTGCGGCCGCGTCCCGCGCGGCGCCCAGCAGCACGCAGCCCCAGGCCGTCTCCATCAGGGGGGCGCCGTCCTCGTAGTCCGCGCAGAAGCGCTCCAGCGCGGCCCGCGGATGGGGCAGGGTGCGCAGGAAATCGTACAGGTCCAGCACGGCGCCCGCGGCGGTGCCGTCGCTGCGCGCGCGGCCGTATAGGCTGGCAAAAGCGCGGAAGTCCGCGTCGGCGTAGGCCTCTTCCAGCGCCTGGGACAACGCGTCCGCCCGCAGGCTGTAAGCCAGCGCGTCCTCGGCCAGGGTAAAGTCCGGCGGGATGTCCAGCTTGGCGAAATACTGCTTCAAAAGCTGCATGCAGAAGGCATCGATGGTGCCGATGTCGGCCCGGCCCAGCAGCAGCCGCTGGCGGCGCAGCCAGGCGCTGCCCGGGTCCTGGGCTGCCTCGCCGGCCAGGCGCGCGGCGATGCGGCCGCGCAGCTCCTCGGCGGCGGCGCGGGTGAAGGTGACGATCAACAGCCGGTCGGCCGGGACGGGGTTCTTCTCGTCGCAGATCAGGCGCACCGCGCGCTCCACCAGCACGGCGGTTTTGCCGCTGCCCGCGGCGGCGCTGACCAGCAGCGTGCCGCGCCGGTCCTCGATGGCGGCGCTTTGCGCCGGGGTCCATTGCGTGGCCATGGCTCCACCCTCCTTTCCGTCGTTCGCGCGGGCCTAGCCCGCCGTGTGTTCCAGCTGGTTTCTGTGCTGCAAATGGATGCCGATGTGCCCCACGCCCAGCAGCGCCGCGGCCAGCAGCATCCACACCACCCGGCCGTAAACGCCCAGCAGGAAAAAGGCCGCCACGGGCAGCGTGGCGCCGGCCACCGGCACGCCCAGCAGACTGCCGTAAAAATCCGCCAGGGTGCGCGGGCCGCGGAAATAGCGCACCCACCAAACCTCGTACAAAACCATCAGCAGGCAGGCCCCGGCCAGCCACAGAGACCAGGGCGTCCAAGGGCGCAGGTTGAAATCGGAAAAGCAGAGGGCGGCGGCGGTGACGCACACCTGGCCCACCCGTTCGCACAGGGCCAGGGCGCGGTTTTCGTCCGCCGGAGTATAGCCCCGGGGCTTGCGGCGCGTCCACAGCAGGTTGGGTACGAACAGCGCCAGCAAAAACGCCAGCCCCACATAAGAAAAGCCCGGATGGCCCATCAGACGTCCTCCCCTTCCTGCGGCAGCGTTTCGAACACGTTTTTCGGCGCCGTCACCGGCACCTCGCCCACGCCGTCCTCGTGGCGGCAGACGGGGCGGTAGTCGCACACGTCGCAGGGGCAGGCGGCCGCCGTGCGCAGGGGCGAGGCTGCGATCTCGCCCGCGTAGAGGCCCCGGGCCATCTGCAGCACCAGGCCCGTGATGTGCTTTTCGATATTGCCCAGCTTTTCCAGGCTGGCCAGTTTGGCGCTGGCCCGGCGGCGGCCGTCCTTGCCGAAGGTGCAGGGCACGAACAGGCCGCTGGCCGCTTTGTCCATGCCGCGCAGCACCACCTCGTCATCCAGCACCATGCCGTCCACCTTGTAAAGCGGCGCGGGCGCGGCCGTGGCCCGGGTGGCGCTTTTGGGGGGCGGGTCCCCCGCCAGGTACAGCACGCCCGCTGCCACCGGGTTTTCGCACAGCACGCCCGGGGCGTGGCACAGGGTGAACAGATACAGCAGCATCTGGGTGTTCAAACCGCAGTACACCTCGTCCAGGCTGAAGGTTTTGCTGCCCGTTTTGTAATCCACCACCCGCAGATAGTCGCGCCCGTCGCGCTGCATCACGTCCACGCGGTCGATCTTGCCCACCACCTGCACCGTTTTGCCGTCGGGCGTTTCCACCGTCAAGGGCGGGATGCCGCCGGGGCCGATCTCCTGCTCGTAAGCCACGGGGTGGAAGGAGCTTTGGGCCTGCTCCTCCTGCAGATAATACAGCAGGTTGGTGACGCTGCGCTTGAGCCGCCCGATGAGATAGGCGAACCGCGCCGACGCCTGGGGCATGTTCTGGGCCACGTAGTCGTCGGCAATGGCCCCGGCCAGGGCGGCCAGCTCCTCTTTGTCCATGGTGGGGAACCGCGCGCCGGCGCGGCGCATGGCGTTCTCCAGGATATAGTGGATGAGGCTGCCGCTCTCCAGCGGGGAGAGCTCGGCCTTTTTGCGCGGCCGGATGTGCAGCACATACTGCAAAAAGTAGGAGAAACGGCAGCGGTAATACTGTTCCAGCCTTGTGGGGCTGAGCAGCATCTGCGTGCCCAGCAGCACGTCCAGGGCCGCCGCGTCCCGGGCGGCAAAGGGTGCGGGGTGGGCGGCCGCGTCCATGGCGGCCAGGCTTTCGGCCATGGTGCCGTCCCGCGCCAGCGCGGCCGCCAGGGCCGACACCTCGGGCGTGTCCTCCCGGTAGCGCTGGCCGTACAGGTCCAGCGCGGCCGCGGGCGTGGGCGCCCACTGGGCGGGCGTCAGCTCGTCCGGCGCGGGCGAGAGGGCGCCTGCGGCCGGCAGCAGCGCCGAGGTGACGGCGGCGCCGCCGTGTTCGGGCGCGGTGAAGCTGACGTACAGCCGCTGGCCGGCCGCCGTCAGGGCGCGGTAGAAGAACATCTGCTCCAGCAGCGTGCGGTTTTCGTAGCTGCCGGGCATCTGCACGCCGTTCTGCACCAGCAAGTCGCGGTCGGCGTGGGTCAAAAGGCCCGACGCGCCGGCCAGCTTGGGGAACTTGCCCTCCTCGGCCCCCACCACAAAGCACACCTTGGGGCCGGACAGGCGCATGCGGTCCGCGGTGGTGAGCATGACGGCGTCCTGCGTCTCGGGCACGTGGCCGATGTCGGCGCTGCGCACCAGCAGCAGGAACAGCTCCAGGTATTCGGCGGCCGTCACCTCGTCGGCGCCCAGCAGCCTTTCCATCTGGCCGAAGAGGTCCATGAGGTTGTTCCAGGTGCTGTAGAGGGCGCGGGCGCGCAGCGCGTCGCCCTCCTTTGTCAGGCGGGCCGCGTTTTCCTCGGTGTGCTTGTCCGCGCCGAAGGCCGTCATCAGGCGGTACAGCTGTTCGGAGACGCCCCCCGCCGTCTGCCCCTTGGCCGCGCGCAGGAAGGCCTCTACTTTCGGCACCACTTCCCCGCGCAGGGCCTCGGCGGCGGCCAGGGCCTGCTGGTCCTCGTCCCGCAGTTCGGCGCCAAAGCCGGCGGGATTATTGCGGAACGGCTGCCGCCAATCGGCGGCCGAGAGCTGCCAGGTATAGGCATAATTTTCCAAAGCGGCGATCTGCCCGGCGTCATAGCCGCACAGGTCGGTCTTCAGCAGGCGCAGCAGCGGCTCGGTGGCAAGGCCCCGGGCCAGCAGCGTCAGCGCCGCCGTGCAGAAGGCCACGGGCGCTGTGTGCTCCAGCGTGTCGGTCTCGTCGGTGAAATAGGGGATGTCCGCCAGGCCGAATTCATAGCGGATGGCCTCCTGGTAATCGTCCATCAGGCGGCAGATGACGGCGATGTCATTGTAGTGGTAGCCCTCCCGCACCAGGGCCGCGATGCGGCAGGCCACGCGCTTGCACTCGTCGTAAAGGCCCCGTGCGGGCGTCAGCCAGAAGCCGGTGCCCTCCGTGGAAAGGCCGGCCAGGGGTTCCTGCGGGGTGCGCACCTCCCCCAGGGCCAGGGCCTCGTTGACCGCGCGCAGGGCCGGGGCCCGGCGATGGCGCAGATCCTCCGCCAAAACCTTGGGCTGCCCCACGGCCGCGCCCTCCCGCCCGGCCAGGCGGCGCAGGCGCTGGGCCGTCTTTTTCACCGGGCTGAACAGGCCCAAGCCGGCCTCGGTGTCCGTCAGGCCGTCGCAGCACAGCGTCACCACGCAGGGCTCGGCGTGCACCAGCTTGCGCAGCAGGTCGTACTGGGGGGCGGTGAAGCCGTCGAAATTGTCGATGTACACGGCCTTGTCCGCCAGCCAGCCCTCGGGCAGGCGCGCGGCGGCCGTGGAAAGGCGGTCGGCTGGGTCCATGGCGCTGCCGGCGATCACGTCCTCATAGGCGGCGAAGATGAGGCCCAGCTCCCGCAGTTTTTCGCCGTCCGCGCCGGCGGCGGCCGCGGCGGCCAGCAGATGGCCGGGCGCGGCGCCAGCGGTTTTCAGCTCCTGGATGGCCTGGGCGGCCAGGTTGCAAAAGCCCGTGCTGCGGCGGTTTTTGTAGTACAGCTTGACCTCTTCGCCCAGGGCGTCCATGGCGCGGCGCACGGCCACGGCGCGGGCCGCGTCGGTGAGGGTGGGCACGGCCACGCCGCCGAAGGTTTTCAGCAGGTATTCGGCAAAGCTGGTGAAGCTGTACACCTCGGCATAGGCACTGAGGCGGTCGCCCAGGGCCTTGTACACCATGGTCTCGGCCGAGGAGGAGAACTGTTCGGGCACCAGCAGGATGCTGGGAAGGCCGGCGGCGGCGCGCACTTTCATCTCCGTCACCACGCGGCCTGTTTTGCCCGTGCCAGACAGGCCCAAGATCAACTGCAGCACGCCGCCGCCCCCTTTCTGCAAAAAGCATTTGGGTATAGTATACCGCATTTTGCGGCATAAAAAAAGCCCGGCACAAAATGGCCGGGGATTGGGTTTGGTTTGAAAGGCGAAGTCGCCCCTTTCGCGCTGAAAAGGGCCAAAGGCGGCGGAGCTGGCAGTGGTGTGGGCGGCTGAGTGCGCATACTGATTTTACGTTTGTGTTTACGATAGGGGTTTCTACTTTCTCAGCGCCCGAGAACGCCAGCAAAGAGCGTCGGGGGCTATGCTGGCGGCGGGATGCGCGCGGTAGTTTTACGTTTGTTTTTACGGCGGGTTTCTACTTTCTCAGCGTTGAGAAAGTAGCAAAGAGCGTTGGGGGCTTCCGCACCGGCTAAAAATCCGGCCCCTACGAAATAAAAAGGGCCGAATTTTCTGAACGCCGGTGCTCCGAGGCCCCCAAACCCCCTTGTCAGCAGCTTCTTGCCTGGGGGCTTGGGGGCGACGCCCCCATTTTGGAATCCCGTTCGCGGCCCACGGAACGTGGAGCGAACGTATGGTCTATTTGCTGTTAGTGAGCGTGCCGCGAACGCCTCCCTGTTTGCCGCACGAAGGGTGCAGGGGAACATGCGGAACGCAGGCGTTAAGAAAATCGGGGCTTCTTATTTCGAATGGCCCGATTTTTAGCCGCAGTGGAAGAGCTTCGGGGTTCCGGGCCTAGGGCCCCGGGCGCGCACTGCGCGGCTGGGCGGCACGGAATGGCGGCCCCGGTGGGGCCGCCAACCGAACCGATGCGGTTTCGCAATGCGAAATGGCCGGCTTTGTCGGCCAAGCACCGGACCTGCGCCTTTTGGTTCTTTTCGGCACGAAAAGAACGACCCCGCCGTAAAAACCG
>CAJMEU010000079.1 GCA_905212515.1 uncultured Oscillospiraceae bacterium
GCCGCGCGGGCTTCGAGACCGTGGTGTTCATCATCAAGCACGAGATCGAGGCCGATTTCAAAGAGGCCATCGGCGACCGCCTGGCCAGGATCATGGACGTGCGCTACGCCTTCCAGCAGCTGGAAGATTTGCCTGCCGGCTACAGCGTGCCCGAGGGCCGCACCAAGCCCTGGGGCACCAGCCACGCCATTTACGCGGCCCGCGGCGTCATCGACGCGCCCTTCGCCGTCATCAACGCGGACGACTACTACGGCCCCGAGGCCTTCCAGGTCATCTACGATTATCTGTCCACCCACCAGGACGGCGAGACCTACGACTACGCCATGGTGGGCTACCTGCTGAAAAACACCGTCACCGAGCACGGCACCGTGGCCCGGGGCGTGTGCGTGGAAAACGCGGACGGCACCCTGGCCAGCGTCACCGAGCGCACGAAGATCGGCACCTACGAAGGCGGCATCCACTACAGCGAGGACGACGGCGCCACCTGGACGGACCTGGCGGCCGACAGCATCGTGTCCATGAACCTGTGGGGCTTCCAGCCCAGCTTTATCCGGGAGACGGGCGACCGCTTTGCCGCTTTCCTGGACGAAGCGCTGCAAACCAACCCCCTCAAGGGCGAATACTTCCTGCCCACCGTGGTCAGCCAGCTGATCGCCGAGGGCAAAGCCACGGTGCGCGTACTGAAAAGCCACGACAAGTGGTACGGCGTCACCTACCGCGAGGACAAACCCGTGGTGGTGAAGGCCATTGCCGACAAAACCGCCGAGGGCGTGTACCCCGACGATCTGTGGGAGGTGTGAGCCATGGCTGACCGGGCTGAAAACATCCTGCCGGAAGTCCTGGCCGCCTGGGACTTCGGCGGCCAGGTCGTGGGCGCGGTGCGCTACGGCAAGGGCCACATCAACGATACCTTCTGCGTCTATGTACAGGACGACACCGGCGAGTGCGTCCGCTTCATCCTCCAGCGCATGAGCGCGGCCGCCTTCAAGCACCCCGATCAATTGATGGCCAACATCGTGGGCGTGACGGATTTCCTGCGCGCCGAGATCGAAAATGCCGGCGGCGACGCAAGCCGCGAGACCATGACCGTGAAGCGCACCAAAGAGGGCAAGACCTGGTTCACGGACAGCGAAAACGGCGCCTGGCGCGTGTACCCCTTCATCGAGGGCACCATCTGCCTGCAGTCCGCCGAAACCCCGGCGCTGTTCGCCGCCTCGGCCAAAGCCTTCGGCCGCTTCCAGCACATGCTGAAGGATTACCCCGCCGACACTCTGTACGAGACCATTGAAAAATTCCACGACACCGAAAACCGCTTTGCCAACCTGATGAAGGCCATCGAGGCCGACCCCTGCGGCCGCGTCAAAGACGTGCAGCCGGAGATCAGCTTCGCCATGGCCCGCAAAGAGGATTGCAGCGTGTGCCTGGCGGCCCTGCGCGAAGGCAAGCTGCCCCTGCGCGTGACCCACAACGACACCAAGCTGAACAACGTGCTGATCGACAAGGCCACCGGCGAGGGCATCTGCGTCATCGACCTGGACACCGTGATGCCGGGCCTCGCCTGCAACGACTTCGGCGATTCCATCCGCTTTGGCGCCAACCACTGCGCCGAGGACGAGCGGGACCTCTCCAAGGTCAACTTCGACCTGCCCCTGTTCGAGGTGTACACCAAAGGCTTCCTGGAGGGCGCCGCCGGCACCCTGACCGAGACGGAGAAGGCGTACCTGCCCTGGGGCGCCAAGCTGATGACGCTGGAGTGCGGCATGCGCTTTCTCACCGACTATCTGGAGGGCGACCACTACTTTGCCGTGCACCGCGACGGCCAGAACCTGGACCGCTGCCGCACCCAGTTCAAGCTGGTCAGCGACATGGAGGCCCGCTGGGACGAGATGGAAGCCATCGTAAAAAAATATTGAGCGTGCGGCGCGTCGGCGTGCGGCGGCACACTGTTCATTCCGCGCGTGCGGCGCGCAAATGCCCCGCCCTGGAAGTCCAGGGCGGGGCATTTTTTGCCGTCAGGCGCCTTTTGCTCACAGCATCGGCGTCTCTTCCTGCGCCACCTGCCGGTGCAGCTCCAAAAACTGCCGGGGCGAGATGCCGTGCTCTTTTTTGAACAGCCGGTAAAAAGAGGAATAATCCGCGAACCCGCACTCCTCGCACACCTGGCGCAGCGGCTGGCCCCGCAGCATGCTCTTTTTGGCCGCCACCAGGCGGCGCTGCACCAGGCACTGGTAAAAGGGCACGCCCAGCTTTTCCCGGAACACGTGGGACACGGTGGACTTGCTCACCATGCACTGGCGCGCCACGTCCTCCAGGGTGATCTTCTCCCCCAAATGGTTGTCGATGTACTGGAACATCTGGTCCAGCAGCGTATTGCTCTCCGCCGCGGGCGCGGCGCTGTCCTGATAATAATAGGTGCGGCTGATGTGGGTCATCAGCGTCAGCGCGCCCATGGCCAGGCACAGTTCCCAGCAGGGCTGCTGCTCTTCCGCCTCCCGGTGCAGGGAATCAAAGGCCGCCTGCAGGCCTACCCAGCTGGCCCGGGTGGTGCGCAGCAAATAGCTGCCCCGCTTGCGGCACTGCTGGAAGCACAGGTCCAACAGCGGGTACTGGGCGCAGGCGCCCTTGAAAAAAGCCGCGTCGATCCACAGCGCATAGCGCACGTAGGGCTCTTTCAGCTCCTCTAAAAACAGGGGCCGGTGCCCCATGCCCGGCGGGATCAGCACGATGTCCCCCTGCTGTACCCGGAACCGCTGATTGTCCAGCAGGTAGTCCACGTTGCCCTGGCGGCAGAACAGCACCTCATAGAACATGTGGCTGTGCAGCGACACCACGTCCTTGCCCCAGTTGACGTCCAGATTGATGAAGGCCCGCAGGTCGTGCAAAGTCAGTTCCTGATAGGTGATGGAACCGTACTCCTCGATCAGCTTCTGTTTTGCCTTCCGCAAATCGTCATACCGCATCTGCTTTTGTTTCGGCGCTTGCTTCACGCATCTATCACCTCACAAAAAAATCCAATATTTGTTGTAAATTCTGTACAAACAGGGCCGATTTTTTGCAAGAATCTCAACTTTATTTGCTGTATTCGCAATTAAAATTGTGATTAAAATGCTTTATGCTTTTAGTATAGCGGCACGGGGTTCAAAATGCAACCCCGTAGAATAAAAAGGAAAAGGAGAAATCAAAATGGCAAAATCTTCCCTCGCCACCGAGAAGAAGGGCCTGACGCTCAAACACCTCATCGGTTACGGCGCCGGCGACTTCGGCGGATGCATGACCTTCGCCCTCATGGGTGGCATGGTCACCCGCTACTACGTCAACGTGCTCCATGTCAACGCGGCCATCCTGGCCACACTGCTCCTGGTGTGGAACGTCTGGGACGCCGTCAACGACCCGATGATGGGCGCTTTGATGGACAAGATGTTCGCCAAACACCGCAATCCCAAGGGCAAGTTCCGCCCCTGGCTGCTGCGCGCCACGCCCCTGCTGGCCATCACCTCCGTCGTGTTCTGGACAGTGCCCACCTTCTTTGAGGGCACCGCCATGCTGGTCGTTCTGTTCTTCTGCAAAATTTTGTACGAAGGCTGCTACACCATGTTCAACATCCCCATGGGCTCGCTGCTGTCCGCCATGGCCAATACGGATGAGGAGCGCGCCTCCCTGTCCTCCGCCCGCGGCTTCGGCGCCATGGTCGGCAACATGATCCCCACCATGATCCTGCCCCAGCTTCTGGCCCATTACGGCGACTCCCCCAAGGCCTTCGGCCTCGGCGCCGCCATCTGCGCCGGTATCGGCTTCTTCATCTGCCTGCTGCACTACTTCTGGACGGAAGAGCGCAACATCGTGGAGGCCAAACCCGGCGACAGCGACGACATCAAGTTCACCGATATTTTCGGCGTGTTCCGCAAAAACCGCGCCTTCCTGGCCCTGTGCATCCACGGCATCTGCATCTGCACCATGCAGTATGTCAACTCCACCCTGGGCACCTACATGTATGCCGACGTGCTGGGCAACATCGGCATGATGAGCTACAGCATGCTGGTCTCCATGCCCCTCACCATCGTCGTGCTGATCGTCGCCCCCAAACTGGCCAAGAAGTTCGGCCTGGAAGGCCTCATCCGCTACTGCCTGCTGATCGGCGCCGTCATGTATGCCGCTTTGTTCGCGGTGATGATGGTCACCACCATCCATCCCCTCATCTATATGCTGTGGAGCGGCCTGTCCATGGGTATCGCCGGCATGTCCATCCAGATGCAGTGGGGCCTGGTCGGTGAAGCCATCGACTACAACGAGCTGATCACCGGCAAGCGCACCGAGGGTTCCATCTACGGCACCTTCAACCTGTGCCGCCGCATCGGCCAGACCATCGGCAACTCCGCCGCCATCCTGGCCCTCAGCTGGATCGGCTACGACGCCACCGCTTCCGTGCAGACTGCCGGCGCGCTCAACGGCATCAAGGCCCTGTGCATCCTGGTGCCTGCCATCTTCATTATCGGCTCCTGGTTCGCCTTCAAGTTCGTTTGGAACATCACCCCCGAGATCCGCGCGCAGATCGCCGCCAACAAGGCCGCCAAGGCCGCTGGCAACGCCCAGCAGTAATCCCTGCCCGTTACGAGCGGCACGGCCCTTTGCCGTGCCGCCTCTTTATTACAAAATTACAAAAAACCAGAAAGGATGATCGACCATGGAACTTCGCACCCGTATCCTGCCCAAAATGATGAACAGTGAAGTGGAGGAATATCTCCGGCACAACGATTTGATCATCGTGCCCGTGGGCACGGTGGAGATGCACGGCGGCCTGCCGCTGGACTGCGAGACCGTCATCAGCGAGGCCGTGGGCCTGAAAATGGCCGAGGCCGGCGACGGCCTGCTGCTGACGGGCCTGCCTTACTTCTACGCCGGCGCCACGGCCTCGGGCCGGGGCACCACCCAGGTCAGCGTGCGCCAGGGCATCGACTATCTGGGCGCCATCGCCCGCAGCCTGCTGCGCCAGGGCTTCAAGCGCCAGATCTACATCAGCATGCACGGCCCCGCCCACATGACCTGCAGCCCCATGGTGCGCGATTTCTTCGACGAGACCGGCGTGCCCATCCTCTACATGGACATGACCATGCAGATGTTCGGTGCTTCCCGGGACCTGTTCAACACCGACGCCATGGGCAAGGACCCCAAGGCCTTCATGGAGACGCTGGACAGCCTGTTCGTGGCCGCCTATGATATTCTGGGCCGCCTGGAGGACGTGCCCCTCACCACCGAATTCTGCCACAGCGAGCCCCAGACCGTGGCCCCCTTCAACAGCCTGTTCAACCTGGCTTACCAAAGCGGCAGCGTGGGCTATTGCTTCGGCGATCCCAAGGACCACGCCTCCACCTCGGCCATCCCCACGGCGGAAAAGCGCCGCGAAATGGCCGATACCGGCAAGGCGCTGATCGAAAAGCTGGTGCAGCGCATGGACGTGCCCGCCGTGGCCGCCAAACTGCGTGACCTGGAAGCCTTTGAAAAAGACGTGATGGCCAGCCGCCCCTGGATGCCCGCGGCCTGGAACACAAGGGAGAAGTGATACCATGAAAAACCTGCTGATCCATACCCCCTGCGGCGACGTGCAGGGCGTGGAGGGCAAACAGGGCTGCCGCGCCTTCAAAGGCATCCGCTATGCCACGGCCGGCCGCTGGGAATACCCCGTGCCCGTCACCCATTGGGACGGCGTGTACAAAGCCGACGCCTTCGGCGCGTGCAGCTACCAGCCCCGGGCGTTTTACAACGAGGAGGACGTGCCGGAAAAAGCCTTCTATTACAACGAGTTCCGCCGGGGCGAGCATTACGATTACAGCGAGGACTGCCTGTTCCTCAACGTCTGGGCGCCCGAAGAGGCCCGGAACGCCCCGGTGCTGTTCTACATCCACGGCGGCGGCTTCGTCGGCGGCTGCGGCCACGAAAAACACTTCGACGGCGCGGCCCTCTGCCGCCAGGGCGTGTTGGTGGTCACCATGAACTACCGGCTGGGCCCCCTGGGCTTCTGCTGCCTGCCCCAGCTGCTGGCCGAAGCCGGCCACACGGGCAACTACGCTTTGTACGACCAGCTGTGCGCCCTGGGGTGGGTGCGCGACAACATCGCCGCTTTCGGCGGCGACCCGGCCCGCATCACCATCATGGGCCAAAGCGCCGGCGCCATGAGCGTACAGCAGCTTTGTATTTCGCCCCTGACCCAGGGCCTGGTGGCCCGCGCCGCCATGATGAGCGGCGGCGGCGTGTCCTCCATGATGGGCAGCGCCCGCGGCCAGGAGGAAAATTACCCCTTCTGGAAGGCGATGATGGAGCGCACCGGCGCATCCTCGCTGGAGGAATTCCGCCAGGTGGAGCCCGCCAAACTGTTCGAAGCCTTCAACGCCCTGCGCAGCGGCCCCGAGAAGCGCAAGGACGCCCAATTTTCCTGCGCGCCCGTGCTGGATGGCCGCCTGCTGCCCGAAAGCGCCGCAGACGCCGCCAAGGCCGGCCGCCAATTGGCGGTGCCCTATCTGATGAGCTCCACCAGCGAGGACATCGTGCCGCCCTTCGTGCACAAAATGGCCAAGGGCTGGGCCCGCATGCAGGCCGACCAGGGCAAGTGCCCCTCTTACACCTGTTTCTTCTGCCGCCAGCTGCCCGGCGACGACGCCGGCGCCTGGCACTCGTCCGACCTGTGGTACTGGTTCGGCACGCTGGAAAACGGCTGGCGCCCCTTCACCGATTGGGACAGGGCCCTCAGCGACGCCATGGTGCGGTATCTGGCCAACTTTGTCCGCACCGGCGACCCCAACGGCCCCGGCCTGGCCGAATGGCCGGCCCAGCAAAAGGGGCAGAACCAGGTGCTGCGCCTGGGCGACGCCGATATCCACATGGGCGGCGTCTCCATTGCCAAGCTCACCCATACCATGCTCACCAAGCCCTCCGTGGGCGAGTGAGCGCTACCTCCTTTGCAGCCGCCGCGGAAGGGCCCGCGGCGGCTATTTTTTTACTTTCCGCCCACAAGGCGGGCCCGGTATGCTACAATAAAATAAAAAGGCCCCCGCGGCCATGGTAAAGGAGCGTATCCCCATGAAAGTTACCTTCATCGGCGCCGCTCACGAGGTGACGGGCAGCTGCAGCCTGGTGCAGGCGGGCGGCGCCGCGTTCCTGGTGGACTGCGGCATGGAGCAGGGCGCGAACCGCTTTGAAAACGCCCCCCTCCCCCTCGACCCCGCCCAGCTCGATTTCGTGCTGCTCACCCACGCCCACATCGACCATTCCGGCCGCCTGCCCCTGCTGTACAAAAACGGCTTTCGCGGCCCGGTGTACGCCACCGTCTCCACCTGCGATCTGTGCCGGATCATGCTGCGGGACAGCGCCCACATCCAGGAGAGCGAGGCCGCGTGGAAAAACCGCAAGGCCCGCCGCGCCGGCCGGCCCGAGACGCCGCCCCTGTACACGCTGGAGGACGCGGAGGGAGCGCTGGGCCATTTCCGCCCCTGCGCCTACGGCCAGGCCCTGCCCGTGGCCGAGGGCGTGGCCGTCCGCTTCACGGACGTGGGCCATCTGCTGGGCTCCGCGGCCGTCGAGCTGTGGCTCACCGAGGGCGGCGTCACCAAAAAGCTCGTGTTCAGCGGCGACGTGGGCAACCTGGACCAGCCCATCATCAACGACCCGCAGCCCGTGGCCCAGGCCGATTACCTGGTGCTGGAATCCACCTACGGCACTCGCCTGCACGGCGCCCGGCCGGACCGTCTGGGCCCCCTCACCGCCGTCTTACAGCGCACGTTCGACCGGGGCGGCACGGTCATCATTCCCTCGTTTGCCGTGGGCCGCACCCAGGAGATGCTGTATTTTATCCGCGAGATCAAGGAAAAGGGCCTGGTGCACGGCCACGACGGCTTCCCCGTGTACGTGGACAGCCCGCTGGCCAACGAGGCCACCGCCGTTTTCCTCCAGTGCCCCACAGAGGACCTGGACGAGGAGGCCCGCGCCCTGGTGGCCCGCGGCGTGAACCCCCTGTGGTTCGACGGCCTGCGCGTCAGCCAGACCCAGCAGGACTCCCAGGCCATCAACCAGGACGCCCGGCCCAAGGTCATCCTCTCGGCCAGCGGCATGTGCGACGCCGGCCGCGTGCGCCATCACCTCAAGCACAACCTGTGGCACACCCGGGACACGGTGCTGTTCGTGGGTTACCAGGCCCAGGGCACGCTGGGCCGCGCCCTGGTGGACGGGGCAAAGCACGTGCGCATTTTTGACGAGGACATCGCCGTGCAGGCCGAGATCTGCGTGCTGGAGGGCGTCAGCGGCCACGCGGACAAAAACGGCCTGCTGCGCTGGCTGCAAAACTTCCGCCCCAAGCCCCTGCAGGTGTTCGTCAATCACGGCGACGACGATTCCTGCACTGAATTTTCCCGCTGCCTGCGGGAGGAATACGGCTACGCCGCCACGGCGCCGACCAGCGGCACCGTGTACGACCTGGCCGCCGGCGTCTTCCTGGCGCAGCCCGCCGCCGTTCTGCGCCGCCCGGCCCCCGGCGCCGGGCGGGACCCCCGCGCCGCGGCCGCCCTGGCCGAATTGGAACGCGCGGTTAACCGCCTGCAAACCCTGGCCCAAGAGGCGGGCGGCCGGCCCAACAAGGAGCTGAAATGCATGGCCCGCCAGGCCCGGGAACTGTATGACGCCTGGCAGGAGGGCCATCTCTGACAGTCCTCGCCCCCCTCTTCCCTTTGAGCGGCAAAAAAGCCGCCCTGGCAAAGGGCGCGCCCGCGCAAGAAAACATCGGTTTTAGCTGACAGTTTTGGCGCCTGATGCACTCAAAAAAGCTCAGCAATCCGTCAGGATTGCCAAGCTTTTTTCGCACACCAATCATCCAAAACTGCCGGGCCAGTCCTTGCCGCGCAGGATAATGCGCGGCATTTCGCTGCGCGAAACGGCGCGCGGCATTTCGCCGTGCGAAATCGGGCTGCCGGCTGCCCCGCCGCGCTGCGGCGTGCTTTGTTCGCACCCGGCAAATTTTATTTGCCGGGGCCCCGCTCACAAACGCCGGACCGGACAGTTTGCTCAAAGGCCCCACTGGGGCCTTTGCCGCCTGCGGCGACCGCAAAACTGCGAAGCACCCCTGGAAAGGCAAGTTTTGATGCAGAGCCAGGAAAATTCGCGCGAATCGCCTTACAGTGATGTCGGCTTGCCGGCCTCCGCCGACATTTCGCTGTGCGAAACCGCGGGCCGCTTGCGCGGCCGTCTGCTCGTCTCCATTCGTCGACGTTTTATAAATAAAACCGCCGAACCCTTGGTGGTTGTCAAGCTGTGCGGTGGCGAAGCCACGAACAGTCCAGTGGGCTGTTCGAGCACACCGTGCTGTTTTGCCGCTTCGCGGCAAAATGCGGGCCATGCTTTTGGCCCGTAAGCACGCTTGACGACGCTATCCGCGAAAATTGCCCTTCCAGGGACGATGCTTTCTTGCGTCAACACGCCTAAGAGCGGCTTTTTATCCTTTTTACAGGGGCTTCCCGTACAGATCGTCCCGCCTGTCTTGCAGCCAATGGTTTTCCTCCCGCGCCGCCAGGGCCGCATCCGGATCCACCTCTGCGCAGATGATCCCTTCGTCGTCCCAGATCTCAGCCAAGGCCTTTCCGTCATAATCGGTGATGTTGCTGCCGCCCCTGCACAGCCGTCCCGTCTCGTCAGGGCCACAGCAGCACGACACCGCCAGGATCATGGAATTGCGCCGGGCATGTTCCCGCACTAGGTCTCCGTTGCCCCGACTCTCGCGGTTGTTCAGCCACAAAACGACGGTGCAGCCCGCGCGGCGGTACGCCTCTACCACCGGTGGGAAATCCCCGTCGTAGCAGATCATTAGGCCGATCTTCACCCCCCTGTGGGAAAAGGCAACCAGCCGATCGCCGGGCGTGAACAGGCGCTGTTCCTGGCGCAGCGGGGCCCCCTGGGTGTACAAGTGGGTCTTACGGTAATTGGCCTGCAGCCCGCCGGCCGTCACCACGGGCGCTGAAATATACAGTTTCCCCCCTGTGCGCTCGGTCAAGCCGTACACCACACAGCTTTCGCTGCCACGCAAAAGCCGTGCAAAGCCCTGGGTGGTCTCGCCGTCCGCCGCCTCAGCCAGCCGCGGTGCCAACGGCGTATAACCCATGGTCATCTCCTCGTGGAACAGGATCACATCAGCCCCCTGCGCCAGGGCCTTTTGCGCCGCCTCATAGGCACGCGCCCGGTTTTCAGCCAGGCAGCCCGGCCGATGTCCCTGCTGTACCACCGCGATCTTCAATTTCATTTTTTACCGCCTTTCACCCATTTTCAGAAAGGGGACCCTCATGAACCACTGGTACGACATCTTGTATGAAGAATCCCTGCACATGCCTGTTGTGAAGAGCCACTGCCATCTTCTGCGCGAGTTCTTTTTTTCCAGCACGGTCACGCTGAACGCCCTGATGGGCTCCAGCTACCTCTCGCAGGAGTGGTGCCGCATGCCCTACCAGGACAAGGCCCAGCGCAGCGCTTTTTTGGACGCCTTGCGCTTCAATTCCTATTTTATATATTTTTCGCGGGCGCTGCAGGCGCTGTATGCTCCGGGTGTTCCCCTCACCGAGGATACCTGGGACGAATATTCCGCCCGCATCGCCGCCGCCCACCAGGCAGATCCTGAACGCCATCTGCACCTCCTGCAAGAGGTGTGCGGCTACGAAAGCATCGTGCTGGACGGCTTCTGGGCGCCGGGCACCGACAATGGACATCCGCACCTGTTCCATCCGACCTACCGCATCGATATGTACCTGTACGGCTACGCGCCCGAGGTCCGCTGTCCCAACGGCTACAACCCCACCCTCCTGTATGATTGGCCTTGCGGAGATATCGACGAATACCTGCGCATGATGCGCGCCACCGTGACGCAGCGGGTGGCGGAGGGCTGCTGTGCCCTCAAAGCCGCCATTCCCTACCATCGCGGCCTGGATTACCGCCCCGTGACAAAAAGCGAGGCGAATGCGGTCTTCGTCAAAAAAGACAAGGCAGACAGCCGGGACGTCAAAAACTTCCAAGATTACGTGTTCTACGCCCTATGCGATATCGCCGCCGACCTGAATCTTCCTTTCCAGTGCCACACCGGCTTGGGCCTGCTGCGCCGTTCCAGTGCGCTGGAACTGCTGGATGTGCTGGAGGCAAAGCCCCGCACCAAATTCATCTTGTTTCACGGTAACTATCCTTGGACGGACGATCTGATGGCGCTGGTTCACAATCTGCCCAACGTCTATCCGGATATCTGCTGGCTGCCGCTGCTGGCCCCACGCGCGGGGGCCGCCGCGCTGCATGGGCTGATCGAGGTGGGCCGTCAGGACCGTATCTGCTGGGGCTGCGACACCTGGACGGGGGAGGAGAGCCTGGGTGCGCTGCTGGCGGCGCGTCACTGTCTCTCCTTGGTGCTGTCAGAAAAGGTGGAGGATGGATATTTTTCCCTCAGCGACGCGCGGCTTTTGCTGGGCAACATCCTATTTCACAATGCCCGCGCCCTTTATGAAAGGCGCAAATAGGCCGCCGTGCGGCAGGCTTCACTCCACCCCATAGCCCATGCCCCGCAGCACGTCCAGCGCGCGGTCGTGGTCCTCCTGGGTGGCGGCCGCGCACAGGCTGCCGTGCACGGTGACGGGCGCGTTCAAAAACCACGAGTGCAGAATGACGGCGTTGCTGATGACGCAGATGTTCGTCACCACGCCGCACACCTCGATGCTCTCCGGCTCGCCGCCGCACAGGGTCAGCACCGCGCCGGGCAGGGCGGCCGAGCCAAAGGTGGGTTTGTCCACAAAGCCCACCCGGTCCCGCACCTCCTCCTCGTATTTGCGCAGGGCCCCGTACAGGTGCCAGCCGTCGGTGCCCTGGATGCAGTGGGGCACGGGCAGGAATTTGCCCTCCCGGCTCTCCTCATAATCCTCTTCGTGGGTGTCGCGGGTGAACAGCACCGCGCCGCCCTCGGCCAGGTGCCGCTGCACCTTGTCCGCAATGGCGCCCTCCAGGCGGGCAGCGGCCTCGCTTGCCAGCGCGCCCGTCACGAAATCGTTCTGATAATCCACCACGACCAATAATTTTCTCATCGTCACAAGTCCCCCTGTTCCTGTAAATAGTTCACGCTGCCGGCCTGGGCGCCGTCCTCCACATAGAGGCGCTGCACCCGCCGGCCGATATCGCACAGCACCTCGTAATTCACCGTGCCCTCGGCCTGGGCAATGTCCTCCACGCTGTGGGCGGCCCCGTCGCCGAAGATCACCGCCTCGTCCCCCGCCTGCACGCCGGGGATGTCCGTCACGTCCACCATCATCTGGTCCATGCACACGCGGCCCACCACCCGGGCCGGCCGGCCGTGGATGGACACCACGCCCCGGCCGGACAATGCCCGCGGGTACCCGTCGGCGTAGCCGATGGTCAGCGTGGCCAGGCGCAGCGGCCTTTCGGCCGTGAAGGTGCGGCCGTAGCTGATGCAGTCCCCGGCCTTGACCTCCTTCACCATGCTGACCACGGCCAAAAGGCGCATGGCCGGCCGCAGCCCCGCCAGGTGCACGTCGGCCGAGGGGTCGTGCCCGTACAGGATGATACCCGGCCGCACCAGGTCGCGGTGAAATTCCGGCCAGGCCACGGTGCCCGCGGAATTGCAGCAGTGCACCAGCCCCGTGTCCCGGCCGGCGGCGGCAAGGCGGGACACCGCCTCGTCCAGCAGCGCGTACTGGCGCCGCGTGTAGTCTTTGTCGGCCTCCTCCTCGCTGTCGGCGGCGGCGAAATGGGTAAAGATGCCCGTCACCCGCAGCCCCGGCAAACGGTACACCGCTTCCATCTGGGCCGCGGCCCCGTCGGGGTCGTCCACGGCGGAAAAGCCGATGCGCCCCATGCCCGTGTCCACCTTCAGATGTACGCGCACGGTCACGGCCGCGCGGGCTGCCGCGTCCGACAGGGCCTTTGCGTACTCCGGGCTGAACACCGTCTGCGTGATGTCGTTCACCGCCAGGCTGGGCGCGTTTTCCGGCGAGGTATAGCCCAGGATGAGGATGGGCTTTGCCAGCCCCGAGCGGCGCAGGCGCACCGCCTCCTCGAAGCCGGACACGGCGAACCATTCGGCCCCCTCTTCATCCAGCAGGTTCGCCACCGCCACGTCGCCGTGGCCGTAGGCGTCGGCCTTCACCACGGCCATCACCGCGGCCTCGCCCGCCGCCCTGCGGATCAGGCGGAAATTATGGCGCAAAGCGCCCAGGTCTACCTCCGCCCAGCCGCGCCGTTGCAACTCCATGGGGATCACCTTTTCTCTATCAGTCTATTTGGTATCAGTATACACC
>CAJMEU010000080.1 GCA_905212515.1 uncultured Oscillospiraceae bacterium
TCGGGTCGTCCGCAGGTGGGCGGTGGGGGCGGCGGGTCCCGGGCCGGCCGCGGGGGCGGCCCGTGTTTGGGCCGGGGGCGGGCGCGCTTTTTGCTTTGCCGGGCCGGGCTGGCCGCCTTTACTTACATCCGCTTTTTTGTTATTCTGTATCAGGGGCAGCGCCGCGCGACCCACGGCTGACGCCTGAATTGCCGTATGAACGGCCGCGGCGGCATTTTCAACCGCGCGGCACCGCCCAAGGAGGAGCTGCTATGAAAAAACCGAATATCCTGTTCATTATCTCCGACGACCAGGGCTATTGGTCCCTGGGATGCGCGGGGAACAAGGAGATCCTCACGCCCAACATCGACCGGCTGGCCGGAGACGGCATGCGCTTTGAAAACTTTTTCTGCGCCTCGCCCGTGTGCAGCCCGGCCCGCGCCAGCTTGCTGACGGGGTGCATCCCCAGCCAGCACGGCGTGCACGACTGGCTGCGCGACGATGACGAGCGGCAGAGCGCCATCGAGTACCTGGCGGGGCAGTATTCCTACACCAAAGCCCTGGCCGCGGCGGGATACGACTGTGCGCTTTCCGGCAAGTGGCACATGGGCGCCTCGGCCAAGGTGCAGCAGGGCTTCAGCCACTGGTTCTGCCACAAGAGCGGCGGCGGCCCCTACTACGGCGCGCCGCTGTACAAGGACGGCCGGCTGTACCGGGAGGAGCGCTACGTGACGGACGTCATCACCGACGACGCGCTGGAATATCTGGACAGCCGCGCGGGCGAAGAACAGCCCTTTTACCTGCACGTGGCCTACACCGCGCCCCACGCGCCCTGGCTTGGCAACCACCCCAAGGCGTACACGGACCTGTACGAGGACTGCCCCTTTGATTCGGTGCCCCACCTGCCCCGCCACCCGGACAGCATCTACCTGACCGACGAAGTGGCCAAGGACGAGCGGGCGAACCTGATCGGCTATTACGCGGCCGTGACGGCCATGGACGCGAACATCGGCCGCCTGCTGGCCAAGCTGGAAGAGCTGGGGCTGGCCGAGGACACGCTGGGGGTGTTCACGGCGGACAACGGCTTTTCCTGCGGGCACCACGGCTTCTGGGGCAAGGGCAACGCCACCTTCCCGCTGAACATGTACGAGGAGAGCGTGAAGGTGCCCTTCATTGCCCGGCACCCGGGCCGCATCCCGGCGGGCAAGGTGTGCGGGGCCCTTGTCTCGGCCTACGACTTCATGCCCACCCTGCTGGACTACGCGGGCGTGCCCGCGGCGGACGGGCGGCCGCGGCCCGGCGTGTCCTTCGCGCCGGCGCTGCTGGGCGGTGATTTCCAGCAGCACGAGGAAGTGGTGGTGCTGGATGAATACGGGCCCAACCGCATGATCCGCGGGCGGCGCTTCAAGTACGTGACCCGCTACCCCTACGGGCCCAACGAATTGTACGACCTGCAGGAGGACCCGGGCGAGACGCAAAACCTTTTAAAGGACGGCCGCTATGAGGCCCTGGGCCGGGAGATGAAGCAAAAGCTAGAGGAGTGGTTTGCCCAATACGTGGACCCGGCCATCGACGGCGCCAAGGAGCCGGTGTTCGGCTCGGGCCAGATCGGCCTGGCCGGGCTGTGGGGCAAGGGCGAAGCCGCCCACAGCTGTGACGATTACATCAAAGAGAACCCCAATTATAAGCCCTACGGGCTGAAATGACCCCCGGCGGGGGCGGCGGAAAGGGAGTGAGCGCATGGGGGAGCTGTGGCGCCGGGCGGTGCGGCAGCTGAAACGGCTGCGCACCCAGGTGTTCCTGGCTTACTTCGCCGTGCTGACGCCCTGCTTCATCGTGATGGGCGTGGGCCTGGTGCTGGCAGCGCGGCAGCTGATGATCCAGCAGATCGGCACATCGCGGCTGGACATGCTGCGGCAGATCGGCGAGCGGGCCAACACAGTGAAGACCAGCGCCACCACCCTGGTGGACCTGTACCGCTACGAGCTGGACGCCCAGGGCTATGTGGCCGCGCCGCTGAGCGAGGGCGAGGCCGGGGAGGCCCACGCCTATCTGGACCGCCAAAAGGCAAAGTACGACGGCGTGTTCCGGCCCATCGGCCTGGGGCACGACCTGGTGGTGCTGGGCGGCAACGGCTTTGTGTACAGCTCGCTGCCCGGGGGGCTGCCCCCGGCGGAACTGGAGGACCAGCTGTGGTACCGGCGCCTGATCCAGAGCCTGGGGCAGGCCGGCGACAGCAGCGTGCGCTTTTCCAGCACGTTCCGCGACGGCCCCGACGGCGGCGGCATTTATCAATTCGCGGCCGGGCGGCTGATGCACCGCGCGGGCGGCGCCAGCGTGCTGCTGGTGATGATCGACGAGCAGGTGCTGGAGGACCTGTACACCCCTGCGCTGAGCGAGGGCAGCGAGATCTATATCTACGACCAGGAGGGGCGCATCGTCTCGCACCGGGACAAAAAGATGCTGGGCAAGCAGTTCGTGGACGTGGCGCGCATGGCCGAGCTGTACGGCACGCAGCAGTGCAGCCTGGTGAAAAAGCTGGGCAGCGACTACCTGCTGTCCACCTATCTGGACGAGGCCACGGGTTGGACCATCGTGGAGGAGATCCCGGCGCGCACGCTGTTCGGCGTGCTGGACCGGATGTACGTCCTGATGGGCGTGGTGCTGGCCGCGTGCCTTGCCCTGAGCCTGGCCGTGGCGTTCTGGCAGTCCCGGCGCATCTCGCGCCCCCTGACCCAGATGAGCGAGGCCATGGACGCCTTCGGCAGCCGGGACTTCACCCCTTTGCCGGCGAACACGGGCACCCTGGAGCTGGACCACCTGCGCCAGAGCTTCAACCACATGGCGGTGGAGATCTTCCACCTGATGGACGCGGTGACGGAGCGCGAGCAGCAAAAACGAGTTTTGGAGATGAATTTCCTGCGCGCGCAGATCAACCCCCACTTTTTGTACAACATGCTGTTTTCCATCCGCTGCACGGTGGAGATCGGCAAGAACGAGCAGGCCGTGCAGATGATCGAGGCCTTTACCGACCTGTTGAAAAGCACGCTGAAGGCCACGGGAGACACCATCCCCCTGGCCGACGAATTTGAGAGCACCCGCAAGTACCTGGTGGTGCAGAAGCTGCGCTACGGCGAAAAAGTGCACTTCGAGATGGACCTGGGCGAGGGCACCGCGGGGTGCATGGTGCCGCCGCTGATCCTGCAGCCGCTGGTGGAAAACGCCATTTTCCACGGCCTGGAGGCCAAGGAGAGCGCGGACATGGTGGTGGTGGCCTCGTCCCTGGAGGGAGCCGACCTGGTGCTGACCGTGACCGACGACGGCGCGGGCATGGACGCGGCGACCCTGGAAAAAGTGCGCCGGAACGCCTGGGGCGGCGGACGGGAGACGCAGGGAGATTCCATCGGGCTGGCCAACGTGCACAGCCGCATCCGCCTGAATTACGGCGCCGGTTACGGCCTTGCGCTGGACAGCGTGCCGGACATCGGCACCACGGTGACGCTGCGCCTGCCGGCCCTGGACGGGGCGCGGGAGCGGCAGAAAAAAGGAGGCGCGGCGCTTGAAAGTATTGATCGCTGACGACGAAAACCTGATCTGCGAATGGCTGGATTTCTGCATCTCCCAGAACCCGGCCTGCCAGCTGGCGGGCGTGGCCCACAACGGGCGCGAGGCGCTGGAGCTGTTCCGCCAGACGGGGCCGGACCTGGTGCTGACGGACATCAAGATGCCCGTGATGGACGGCCTGGAATTGCTGCACGCTTTGCGGGCGCTGTCGGACACGGTGAAGGTGGTGCTGCTGACGGCCTTTGCCGAATTCGACATGGCGCGCCAGGCCCTGCGCGAGGGCGCGGACGAATACCTGCTGAAGACCGAGATGAACAACGAGGCGCTGCAGGAGCTGCTGGCCCGCATGGCCAAGGCCTGTGACGTGGACGACGCCGGCGGGCTGATGGCCTCGGCCCAGGCCCACGCCATCGTGCGCAAGATCCTGCGCCAGGAGCCGCCCCTCAGCGACGCGGACCTGGCGGAGCTGCGGGCGTGCGGCGTGCGCTGGCGCAGCAACGGCCTGTTCGCCCTGGCGGTGTGGAAGCAGAGCCTGATGAGCGGCGGCCTGCAGCTGCCCGCCGGCGGGCCGGGGCACCACATCGCGGGCTTCGATTACACCGACCGCATCTACGTGGTGGTGGGCAACCTGCCCCGGGCGCTGAGCAGCGGTGAAAAAAGCCGCCAGCTGACCGACTATGCCAAACAGGTGCAGCAGGCCAACCGGTGCATGGTGGGCGTGAGCAGCGTGACGGACGAGATGCGGCAGATCCCCGCCATGGCCAAGCAGGCGGCCTTCTCTCTGGCACAGGGCTTTTACACCGGCCAGGTAAAGCTGTACGAGCCCCAGCGCCCCCTGGCCGAGCTGGAGGCGCGGGACAAGGCCTGGGCGGCAGGGCTGCCGGCCCTGCGCATGCGGCTGTACCAGCAGCGCCCGGGCGAGCGGTACGAGACGCTGGCCGCCTTTTTGCGGGACACGGCCCAGCGGGAGGTGCACGCGGTGGACGTGGTGACGAAATTCTGCACGGACAGCTTTGACTTTTTGTACCTGGAGGCCATGGGACAGGGCCAGCCGCCCGACGGGCCCGAGGAACTGCGCGCGAAGCTGGCGGCCAGCACCTCCATGGCGGAGACGTGTGGGCTGCTGCTGGACTTCGCCCGCCGGTGCACGGCCCGTGAAAAGCCGGCCAAGCCCCGCTCCAAGGCGGTGAGCCTGGCCCAGGAGTACATCCGTGCCAACTACGCGCAGCCCCTGAGCCTGGAGCAGGTGGCGGCGGAGGTGTACCTGAATCCGGAGTATTTTTCCCGCGTGTTCAAAGAGGAGACGGGCGTGAGCTTCGTGAATTTCCTCACCGACGTGCGGCTGGGCCACTCGGTGCAGATGCTGGAGGACACGGCCCTGCGCGTGCAGGACATCGCCCAGGCCGTGGGCTATGCCAACGTGAGCTACTTTTCCACTACTTTCAAAAAGAAATACGGCATGAGCCCTTACGAATACCGCCGACAGAGCGAATAAGGGCCCACGGGAGGACTGCCAGATGAAAGCCATTATGATCATGTACGATTCCCTCAACCGGCACCTGCTGGAACCCTACGGCTGCGACTGGACGAAAACGCCCAATTTCGCCCGGCTGGCCCGGCGGGCGGTGACCTTCGACAACTGCTGGGCGGGCAGTTTGCCCTGCATGCCCGCCCGGCGGGAACTGCACACGGGGCGCTACAATTTCCTGCACCGCAGCTGGGGCCCGCTGGAACCCTTCGACGATTCCATGCCCGAGCTGCTGCGCAATGCCGGCGTGCACACCCATCTGGTGAGCGACCACTACCACTATTGGGAGGACGGCGGCGCCACCTATCACCAGCGCTACACCACCTGGGACTGTGTGCGCGGCCAGGAGGGCGACGCCTGGGCGCCGCTGGTGGGCTTTGACGGCGCGCCCAAAGACCATTTGAACGTGTGCGGCGGCCCGCTGGACAACTGGATCGGCCAGGATTTTGCCAACCGCGCGGCCATGCCCACCGAGGAGGCCCAGAGCCAGAGCGTGACCTTTGCCAAGGGCCTGGAATTCCTGCGCCTGAACCACGGCAAAGACAACTGGTTTTTACAGCTGGAGACCTTTGACCCCCACGAGCCCTTCTACAGCCAGGCCGCGTACAAAGATCTGTTCCCCGACGGGTACCGGGGCCCCCTGCTGGACTGGCCCGACTACCGGCCGGTGAATGGGCAGGACAGCCCGGAGCTGGTGCGCCACGTGCGTGGCGAGTACGCCGCCCTGCTGGCCATGTGCGACAAAAACCTGGGCCGTGTGCTGGACGCCATGGACGCGTACGGCCTGTGGGAGGACACGCTGCTGATCGTGAACACGGACCACGGCTTTTTGCTGGGCGAACACGGCCAATGGGCCAAGTGCCACTGTCCCTTCTACGCCGAGGTGGCCCACACGCCCCTGTTTGTGTGGGACCCCCGCGCGGGCAAAGCCGGCGCGCGCACGGACCGGCTGGTGCAGACCATCGACCTGCCTGCCACCCTGCTTGAATATTTCGGCCTGCCGCTGCCCGCCGATATGCAGGGGCGGCCTTTGCGGGGCGTGCTGGAGCGGGACGAGGCCATCCACGACGGCGCTTTGTTCGGCCTGTTCGGCGGGCAGGTGTGCTGCACGGACGGCCGCTGGGTGTACATGCGCAGCCCGGCCGACCCGGGCGCGCCGCGCTACGAGTACACGCTGATGCCCACCTGCCACAACAGCCGACGGCGGGCCTTCATGGACCCGGAGGAGCTGCGCACCGCCCAGCTGGCGGGGCCCCTGCCCTTCACCAAGGGCCTGCCCGTGCTGCGCCTTGAGAGCCACAGACCCGTGAGCCAGGCGGCGTACCCTACCCTGCTGTACGACCTGGCGGCCGACCCGGCCGAGCTGTGCCCGGCGGAAAACGCCGCCGAAGAGGCGCGCATGGCCGCGCTGATGCGCCGCCTGATGGCGGAGAACGACGCCCCGGCCGAGCAGTTCGCCCGCATGGGGCTGTGAGGGACGACGCTTAAAAGCAAACCCGCGGTTGTTGGGCGTGTTGACACAAGAAAGCATCGCACCTGGAAGAGCGATTTTTGCGCATTGCAATGATGCCGCGTATCATCCTGTACGGCAAGGCCCGTAAGCGGCGGCGGCCATGCTTTTGCCGCAAAGGACCCTGCCGGCGGTTTTGGGCGGCCAGGGTGAGACAAAGCCCGGCAATCCTGACGGATTGCTGGGCTTTTTGAGTATACCGGACGCGAAAACCGATGTTTTCTTACGCTTAAGCAGGTCACTTTTTATGATAGCGCAGATGGCAGATGTCGTCCCCGCCGGCGATGGTCTTGGTCAGCTCCAGCTCACAGCCGTAGGCTTCGCCGATGCCGCGGTCCCCGCACATGGCGATGTCGCACAGCAGGGCGATCTCCTCGTCCGAACAGCCGCACTTCTGCCAGGCTTTCACCAGGGGGCAGTAATGAAAATGCAGTTCCAGCTCGTCGTCGGTGCTGTTTTTCACGTCCATCTAAAACATCCTCTGGGCGGGGTTGGAGATCAGGGTCTTGCGCAGGCGTTTGAGGCTGTCGGTTTTGCCTTTTTCCACCAGATATTTCCCCTCGCCGATGCCGCAGCGGCGGATGGCCGCGGGGGCGAAGTCCCGCGGGTCCAGCCCCTTTTTGCGCGCCTCGTCGCACAGAAGGTACAGCCAGGCCGCGCGCTGTTCCAGCTGTTCCCGCACGGCCACCACCAGCGGGAAATGATTCGTGGGCTCGTTTTTGATCTTGCTCATGCTTTTCTCCCTCTCTCCTTGCAGATAGGCCAGCGGGGCCGGCCGCCTTCAGTATAACACAGCGGGCGGGAAAAAGCACCCCGGGGCACGCTTTTTTCAGGGCAGAAAGTCCCTGATAAGACGGTAGAGCTGCTCGATGTCGATGGGCTTGGCGATGTGGCCGTCCATGCCTGCCCGCCTGGCGCTTTCCCCATCCTCGGCAAAGGCGGCGGCCGTCATGGCCAGGATGGGCACCGGGCCCGCGTCCTCCCGGGACAGCCCGCGCAGGGCGCGGGCCGCGGCCAGGCCGTCCATCACCGGCATCTGGATGTCCATGAGGATCAGCTCGTAAAAGCCCTGGGGCGAATCAGCGAACTTTTTCAGGCACTGCCTGCCGTCGCCCACCGCATCCACCAAGGCGCCGGTGCGCTGCAGCAGTTCCAGGGCGATCTCGCGGTTGAGGTCGTTGTCTTCGGCCAGCAAAAAGCGCCGGCCTGTAAAATCATAGACAGGGGCCTTGCTCTCCCCGCTTTGCTGGCCCAATACGAATTTGCGCAGGCCGTAGCACAGGGTGGAGCGGAACACCGGCTTTTGCAGAAAGCCGCGGATGCCCACGGAATGGGCGTCCTGCTCGATATCGCTGCGGTCGTAGGCGGACATGAGCAGGATGGGCAGTTCGCCGGCGGCCGCGCGGCGGATCAGGCGCGCCGTCTGCAGGCCGTCCATGCCGGGCATCTTCCAGTCCAGCAGCACCGCGTCGTAGCCTTGGCCCGCGCTTTGCGCGCCGGCCACCATCTCCACGGCCTGCTTGCCGCCGGCGGCGCTGTGGGCCTGCAGGCCCAGTTCCCCCAGGGCCTGCAGCATATATTCCCGCGTGTCGGCGCCGTCGTCCACCACCAAAATTTTCAGAGGCGGGAAGGTGAAATCCTCGGCCATGGTGTCGTCCAGTTCCATGGGCAAGGCCACTTTGAAGGTGCTGCCCACGCCCTCCCTGCTCTCGACCTCGATGGTGCCGCCGAGCAGATCCACCAGGCGTTTGGTGATGGCCATGCCCAGGCCGCTGCCCTCGGTTTTGTCCACGCGGCTGTCCTGTTCCCGGGTAAAGGGTTCAAAGACATGGGCCAAATATCCGGGCGACATGCCCTTGCCGGTGTCCGTTACCGTGATGTGCAGCACGGACGCGCCCGGTGCGGCCGGCTGCTCGGCGAGGTCCACCGTGACGGCGCCGCCCGGGGGCGTGAACTTGGAGGCGTTGGACAGAAGATTGATAAGGATCTGCCTCAGGCGCAGCGCGTCGGAGCGGTACCACTCGTGCCGGACGCCGTGCAGATGCACCGAGAACTGCTGGTCCCGCGCTTTGATGTTGGGCTGGGTGATGGTGACCACGTTTTCCAAAAGTTCCGGCAGGGACAGGGGCGCCAGGTTGATCATGATATTGCCGTTCTCGATGCGGCTCATGTCCAGCACATCGTTGATAAGGCCCAGCAGATGCCGGCTGGACACAGTGATCTTGGCCAGGCAGTCCCCCACCTTTTCCTCGTCGCCCAAATGGGCCTTGGCGATGTCCGTCATGCCGATGATGGCGTTCATGGGGGTGCGGATATCGTGGGACATGTGGGAGAGAAAGTCCGATTTGGCGCGGTTGGCCTTCTCTGCCTGGGCCAGCGCTTCTTTCAGCTGCTGTGCCTGGCGTTCCAGCTTTTCCTGCATCTGGCGCAGCTCGGTCTCATTGGTGATATCGATGAAGATGGCGAGATAGACCGGCTCGCCGTTTTGCCAATCCACGCAGGCGCCGTTGACCTGCAGCCAGGCATCCTCGCCCAACTGGTTCTGGGCTTGAATGACAAAGTGCACCGGCTGCCCGGCCAGCAGCTGCGCCTTGCGCGCCTGGAAAGCCGACCCGCTGCGCTGCAGGTTCTTTTGGAACAGGGCGTTGGCGGCTCCTTCCTCTTTGCGGGCCGCGCCGAAAAAGGAATAGAAGTGGGCGTTCGCCTCCAGCAGGGTGGCCTGCAGGTCGGGCCCCACGCGATACTTGGCCACAAAGCCAGGCAGATTGTCGTAGGTGACCGACCGTTCGATCTGCTGCTGCATGGTATCGGTGATATCGGCCATGGTGGTGTAGGAAACCTGATAGCCGTCGATATACTCTTCTGTAAAGGTGCCCGTCAGCTGCACCCAAAGATACTGGCCGTCCTTGCGGCGCATGCGGGAGATGAGCCGGTAATCCGGCCGGCCTTCACGGAGGGCCCCGACGACTGCGGCGCCGATCTTGTCCCACTCGGCCTGGTCGTGGATGCCCAGCGCGTCGTTGAGATAATAGGAATCACACCGGCCGTGGTAGACCGCTTCGTACTCCTCCTGTGAATAACCGATGAGATCGTAATAAAAGGAATTGGCCCACACCAGCGTGAAATGTTCGTCCAGCAGATGCTTGCTGACGCTGACGTGCAGCATGTTCATCAGCGTATTGTATTCATAAGTGCCCTCATGTTTGCCCACAGCCATGGTTTTCTCCTTTATACCGTTCGCTCTGACCTAGGTGTATTGTATCACTTCTTTCCTGAATTGGCTATAGGTTTGCCAAAATTGCCGCGGCGCCGAAGCGCGGGTTCCGCCTCTGCGGCGTTTGTGGTATACTGAGAACAGCCGACGGATGAGGAGGGTATGCGTGAGAGAGGAAAATATTTTATATGAGGCTTTGTATGAATCCCTTTTGACGCAGCTTTACAGCGGCGTATTCCGCTATGGGGAAAAATTCCCCTCTCAGCAGCAGATCTGCCGGCGGTACAACGTGGGGATCACCACTGTGCGCAAGGTGATGGGGATGCTGGAGGAAAACGGGTTTCTCCGCTCGGCCCCGGGCCGGCGCGCAGAAGTGTGCTTTCGCGGTGACGACGCCGCCTATGCCGCCTGCCTTTTGCAGCGGCGGGCAGCCATAGGGGACGTTTACCTGGGGCTGGAGGTGCTGATGCCCGCCCTGTACGCCGAAGGGGCCCGGCGCTGCCCCGACCCAACCAGGCTGCGCGCCGGGCTGGAGAGCATCCGCCCCGGGATGAGCGGCTCCGAGGCCTGCGGCCGGGCGGCCGAGTATCTCACCCAGATGCTGCTTCCCTTCCGCAACCCGGTGCTGCTGGACCTGCAGGCGGACATGGAACACTACGTGCGCGTGCCCGCCCTGTCCCTGCCGGGCCCCACCGGTTCGCCGGATGTCGCCGCGGACTATGCCAAGGCCCGTCTGTCCGCTTTTCAGGACCTGATCGAGCAGGGGCGGACGGCGGACGCGGAGGCCTGGCTGGTGCAGATGTACCGCAAGGCGGGCCGCCGGGCAGACCGCTACCTGGGCCAGGTTCAGCGGCAATGCCCGCCCGCAGGGGAGGAGCTGCCTTACCGGTGGTTTTCCTGCAAGGGGCGCGCCCATCTGTACACGGTGGTGGCCCGCAGCCTGTACCGCCGCGCCCTGGCGGGGGAATTTGCGGAAGACGCCTATTTGCCTTCCGTGCCCGTCCTGATGCAGACTTACGGCGTATCCAAATCCACCGCCTGCGCAGCGGTAGCGCTGCTGAGCGATATCGGCTTTGTCCGCACCCTGGACAAGAAGGGCAGCGTGCTGCGGCAGGGGGGCGAACTGCCGCCCCTGCGGCTGGAGCGGAACGTGATCGACGAACAGCTTATCCTATTTTTGGACGCGCTGCAAATTTTGGCGGTGTGCGCCAAGCCTTTGACCCTTGCGGTGTTTTCCGCCCAAACGGCACCCCCGCCTCCCCCGCCGGCAAAGCCGCCCGCTTCCCTGTCCCGCATCGTGCCGCTGCTGCTGGATCTTTTGCGGCGCCAGGCGCCCCACGACTGCCTGAGAAACGTGATGGAACAGTTTGACGAGCTGCTGATCTGGGGCCACTATCTGCGCCGCATCGGGCAGCCCGGCGCCCAGTTCCAGGCCGCCGAGCGGGAGGCCGCGCGCCAGTACGCGCTGCTGTGCGCGGCGTGGCGGGAACAGGATGCCGCGGCCTGTGCCGACGCCATGCAGGCCGTGCTGCGCCTGGCCTATTTGGTCGCGCGGGAGCATGTTTGTTCCTGCGCATCCGCGCCGGAGCGGCTGCCGCTTGCTTTGGATGAAAAGATCCCCGGGTGAAGGCCCAGCGCCTTTCCCGGGGATCTGCTTTTTTATATGGCTTGGTACCGCGCCACGCCCGCTTCATAGCCCGCGGCGAGACGGGCCGCCGCGGCCTCGTCCACCGGGGCGGGTACGCCGTAGAACCCGGCGGCGTTTTGGCCGCAGACGCGGGCCAGCGCGGACGGCGAAAGGCCCAGGCCGCGCAGGGGCGCGGGCGGAATGCCGAACAGATACTTGCCGTCCGGGTGCAGCGTATAGGGCCGGCCGAAGGGCGTCTGCAAAAAGGTGCGGATGACGCGGACGCGGGCGGCGCTCTCCTCGCTGTCGATGGGCGCGGGCGGCAAGGCGATGCACGAGCGGGAGCCGATGTCGCTGCCGAAGAAAATGCGGGTCTCAAATTCGGCGAAAAACTCCCGCGTCTGTTGGATGTGGGCGGCCATGTCGTAATACAGCTCGATGCCGGGGGTCAGGTCCACGCAAATCTCCGGGAAGCGGCGCATCCAATCCGCCAGGCGGAGCAGGTCGCTCGAAAAGAACAGCATGTGGGCGAACTGGATGCGCAGATGGGGCCAGCGGACGAGCACCCGTTCCACCTGGCCGTACTGCACCTGGTTGTTGATCATCTCGGGGCCATAAAACCAGCCGCGGGAGCGGGCGTAGGGGTTGATCTTCGCCTCATCCCAAAAATCGGCCGGGTCGTTCACATGCCACACGATGGGCACGCGGTTTTCCTGGGCCCACTGCCAGAAGGGGGCCCAGACCTCCGAATCGAAATCGGGGATGGGCACGGCGCGGCGGATGTCCGGCTTGCCCTCCAGCAGCTTGACGCCGTCGCATCCGGCGGCCAGCAGCGCCTGCCCCTGGCGCACCAGGGCCTCGGAGAGGGCTGCTGGGTCGTTTTGCAGAAGGAAATAGGCCGTGCGCTCCAGGCTGCCCAATACATGCACCGCCCCGGGGTGCGCGGCCTTGAAGCGCAGCGCGTCCGGCACGGTGGAGAACAGCCCCTCCTGATGGATACAGACAAGGCAGCAGCGGGCGATGCCGTTTTCCCGCAGGATGGCTTCCACCCGGGCCGGCCCTTGCGTATCGGCGTAGTGGATGTGGGCGTCGAACAGTTCCATGGACGGCTCCTTTCAGGCGCGGGGTCTCCCCGCGCCGGCGGGGCGGCGCCCCCCCGCCGGTTGAGGGGGGGGGGAGGCCTGGGGTTAAAGCCGGGCGCGGGGGGGGGGGTGGCGGGGCCGGGGGGTG